>JAAFGW010000121.1 GCA_010365175.1 Sulfuriferula multivorans
TCAGCATGCCGTAGTTGCGGCGGATGTAGTTGATGATGGCCTCGTCCATGCGGTCTCCACCGACCCGCACCGAATTGGCATAGACCACGCCACCAAGCGAAATCACACCGACCTCGGTGGTTCCACCCCCAATATCAACCACCATCGAACCGGTGGCTTCAGCCACCGGCATGCCCGCACCAATTGCGGCGGCCATCGGCTCTTCGATCAGATAGACCTGTCGCGCACCGGCGCCAATTGCTGACTCACGGATCGCGCGGCGCTCCACTTGAGTTGAGCCACACGGCACGCAGATGATGATGCGCGGGCTGGGACGGAACATCCGCGTGTCGTGCACTTTCTTGATGAAATACTTGAGCATCTGCTCGGTGACAGTGAAGTCGGCGATCACGCCATCCTTCATCGGCCGAATCGCCTGCAGGTTGCCTGGCGTGCGGCCCAGCATCAGTTTGGCTTCTGTGCCCACGGCCTGCACCGTACGCTTGCCTCCCTGGGACGCATCGGTGCGAATTGACACCACCGAAGGCTCGTCAAGCACGATGCCACGGTCACGCACATAGATCAGCGTGTTGGCTGTGCCGAGATCGATTGCAAGATCGGTAGAGAAATAACTGGTCAGGAACTTGAACATGGTGGCGTCAACACCCGCACCAGGCGGGCGATAGGGCAGAAAAAACAAGGTGCCTATGATACCCTATCGGGCTCCGTTCCCGTAAGCCATTCAGGTGTTTTCATGTCCCTTTCTCCGGACGACGTCAAGCGCATAGCGCGCCTTGCACGCATCGAAATCGACGATTCGCAGGCGCTGGCCTCGCAAAGTCAACTCAATACCATTTTCGATCTCATCGCCACCATGCAGGCCGTGGACACCCAAGGCATCGCGCCGATGGCCCACGCGCAGGAGGTCACTCAGCGTCTGCGCGCCGATTCCGTTACCGAAACTGACCACCACGCCGCGTTTCAGGCCATCGCGCCTGCCGTTGAAAATGGTCTGTATCTCGTTCCCAAAGTCATCGAATAAACCATGTCAGACGCCAGCCTTAACGCGCTCGCCGCGCAACTCGCCGCCAAACAGGTGTCCAGCCGGGAACTTGCCCAACAGTATCTCGACCGCATCACGGCATTGAATCCCTCCCTCAACGCCTTCATCACGGTCGATGCCGACAAAACGCTGGCTGAAGCCGCTACCGCTGATGCGCGCATTGCCGCAGGCCGCGCCGGCCCGCTCACCGGTGTACCGATCGCGCACAAGGACATTTTCTGCACGGACGGCTGGCTTACCACCTGCGGATCGAAAATGTTGCACAACTTTGTCGCGCCGTATGACGCCCACGTGATCCAGCGTTTCAAGGCGGCCGGCATGCCCAGTCTGGGCAAGACCAACATGGACGAATTCGCCATGGGGTCATCCAATGAGACCAGTTATTTCGGCGCGGTGAAGAATCCCTGGAACACCGCCTATGTTCCAGGTGGCTCATCGGGCGGGGCTGCAGCGTGTGTCGCCGCACGGCTGGCGCCCGCCGCCACCGGCACCGACACCGGCGGCTCGATCCGCCAGCCCGCTGCGCTGTGCGGCATCACCGGCCTCAAACCCACCTACGGCCTGGTATCGCGCTTCGGCATGATCGCCTTCGCTTCCAGCCTTGACCAGGCCGGTCCGATGGCGCCTTCGGCCGAAGATTGCGCACTGCTCCTCAACGTGATGACGGGCTTCGATCCCAACGACTCGACCAGCCTGGAACGTGACAAAGAGGATTACACGCGCGACCTTGAGCAGCCACTGACTGGCCTGCGCATTGGCCTGCCGCGCGAGTTCTTCGCCGAAGGCTTGAACAACGAAGTCGCCGCCTCGGTTGAAGCTGCAGTCACCGAACTGAAAAAACTCGGGGCAACCACAATCGAGATTTCACTCGCCAATTCGCAACTCGCGATCCCGGTGTATTACGTGCTGGCGCCGGCCGAAGCCTCAAGTAATCTGTCACGCTTCGATGGCGTACGCTACGGCTACCGCGCCCCGGAATACACCAACCTCGACGATATGTATTGCAAAACCCGCGCGCAGGGTTTTGGCGCGGAAGTAAAGCGGCGCATCCTGATCGGCGCCTATGTGCTCTCCCATGGCTATTACGATGCTTATTACCTGCAGGCGCAAAAAATCCGCCGTTTGATTGCCAACGACTTTACCGAAGCATTCAAGAGCTGCGATGTCATTCTTGGCCCCACCGCACCCGGTACCGCGTTCAAACTCGGTGAAAAATCTGACAATCCGGTTGAAATGTATCTGAACGATCTCTATACGATTCCCGCCAACCTCGCTGGACTGCCCGGCATGTCGCTGCCCTGTGGCTTCGACAGCCAAGGGTTACCGATCGGACTGCAACTGGTGGGTAATTACTTCAGTGAGGCGAAAATGCTCAACGTCGCCCATCAATACCAGCGCGCTACCGACTGGCATGCGCGTGTGCCGGAGGGTTTGAAATGAAGTGGGAGACCGTTATCGGGCTGGAAGTCCACACCCAGCTCGCCACCCAATCCAAGATTTTTTCAGGCAGTAGTACCGCGTTTGGTGCATCACCCAACACCCAGGCGAGCGCGGTCGATATCGCACTACCCGGCGTGCTCCCGGTGTTGAACAAGGGTGCAGTGGAATGCGCGATCAAGTTTGCGCTGGCCATCGGTGCAACGCTGAACAGAATCAACGTGTTCGACCGCAAAAACTATTTCTATCCGGATTTGCCCAAGGGCTACCAAATCAGCCAGCTGGCCAAACCGATAGTCGAGGGCGGCGTGCTGACCTTTCTGGTGGGCGATACTGAGCGAACGGTCAATCTCACCCGCGCCCACCTGGAAGAGGACGCCGGCAAGTCGCTGCACGAGGACTTCCACGGCATGACCGGGATCGACCTCAACCGCGCCGGCACGCCGCTGCTGGAAATCGTTTCCGAGCCGGAGATACGTTCCAGCGCTGAAGCTGTTGCCTACGCCCGGGCGCTGCATACGCTGGTGACCTGGATCGGCATCTGCGACGGCAACATGCAGGAAGGCAGCTTCCGTGTCGACGCCAACGTCTCGGTGCGCCCGGTGGGCCAAGCCGAATTCGGTACCCGCCGCGAGATCAAGAACCTCAACTCCTTCAAATTTCTGCAGCAAGCCATCGACTACGAAGTGCGCTGGCAGATCGAAACCCTTGAAGACGGCGGTCGCATCGAGCAAGCCACGGTTCTGTTCGACCCCGACACCGGTGAGACGCGCATGATGCGTAGCAAGGAAGATGCGCACGACTACCGCTATTTTCCCGACCCAGACCTGCTGCCAGTCAAGCTGGACGAAGACTGGATCGAGTCCGTGCGCAACGCGCTGCCCGAGCTGCCGGCCGCCATGCAACTGCGCTTCCAGAGCGAATACAGCGTATCGGCCTACGATGCCGGGCTGTTGACTGGCTCACGCGCGCTCGCTGAATATTTCGAGGCTGCCGCGTGCGCGTGCGGTCAGGGCAAGCTCGTAGCCAACTGGGTCATGGGTGAACTATCTGCCACCTTAAACAAGGCAGAACTCGACATTACGCAGAGTCCCGTTTCCGCCCGGCAACTCGGCGCGCTGGTAGCCCGTATTCAGGACGGCACACTGTCGGGCAAGCTTGCCAAACTGGTGTTCGAAGGCCTGTGGGAAGGCGCTGGCGAAGTCGATGCCATTATCGAGGCCCGCGGCCTCAAGCAGATGTCCGATTCCGGTGAACTGGAAAAGATCATCGACGACGTGCTCGCCTCGAATCAGAAATCGGTTGAGGAATTCCATTCCGGCAAGGAAAAGGCCTTTAACGCACTGATAGGCCAGGTGATGAAAGCCAGCAAGGGTAAAGCCAACCCGGCTCAGGTCAACGACCTGCTTAAAGCCAAGTTACAGTAATCGGACGCAAAAACGCGTTGGCGGGTTGCCCCGGCCAACGCGTTTGATCCATTCCAAAAACCTCACTCCGCCACAGTGCCGCAGCTCGAGGAACACCTCAGTTACTTGCCCGTGAGCTCACGGAATCGAGCCTTATCTGATTCGTACTTCTCACGCACCTTCACCATCGCCTCTTCGTTATTCAAAATGGCGCGCTTTAATTCCAGTCTTTCATTGGCGGCCTGATCCACTTGTCCCTTCAAATTGGGTGGAACAGGGCGTCCTGCTTTGGTGATGTTGGCAACACGTGTATTCAATTCGGCCAGATTGGCATCCACCGCCTTGGCACGGATCTCGGCGCCCTTGATTGCCAGCTTGTGGTGTTCCAGTGCGCGGTCGCGAGCCAGATCGATTTCCGCCCCGGTTGTGTACGTCTGGGTCAGCGCACGATCAAGTTGCGTCTGTTTCTGCTGCTCCTGATCAATCCGTAGCTGCTCGGCCGTTTGCTCGGCCTCCGCCTTGCGTTCCGCCTCGGATTGGGTGCGCCGGATGACACTGCCCTGCTTGCTCATTTCAGCCGCACCGCTTTTCTGATAGGTAGACGGCAACGTGTCGCTGTAATGCACGCGACCACTCCCATCCACCCAACGGTACAGGCCCGCATGCGCTATGCCCGCAGTCAGCAGAACAGCAAGCAGCAAGGTGTTAAACACCATATGCAGTCCGGTATTCCGCCACAGCACGTAACTCCACTTGTCTGTTTGCATCACGTTCCAAAAATTCCAGCAAATTATCCAGGGTGACCACGGCCACCACCGGGATCCCAAACTGCTCACGCACTTCCTGCACCGCAGACTGGGTACCGGTTCCACGTTCCATACGGTCCAGCGCAATCACGACCCCTGCGGGTTCGGCGCCCGAATGGCGGATCAGTTCCACCGATTCACGGACCGACGTACCCGCAGAGATCACATCATCCACAATCAGCACCCGGCCTTTAAGTGCCGCCCCCACAACCGTGCCACCTTCGCCATGATCCTTGGCTTCCTTGCGATTGAATGCAAACGGCACATTCTTGCCCTGGCCAGCCAGGGCAACCACAATGCTTGCGGCAAGGGGGATGCCCTTATAAGCCGGGCCAAACAACACATCGAATGCAATCCCCGAGTCGACAATGGCTTTCGCGTAAAATTCGCCCAGGCGCTTCAGTTTGTCGCCGTCGCTGAACAACCCCGCATTAAAAAAATAGGGGCTCATGCGCCCCGCTTTGGTTTTGAACGCGCCAAAACACAACACCTGCGACGCGATGGCGAATTCGACAAACTCGGCTTTGTAATCGGACATTTTTGTTAACTTCTTGAATCGTTATATTAAATAAACCCGTGATGCGAATTATATCGGCCAACCTCAACGGCATCCGTTCTGCTTCCACCAAAGGCTTCTTTGATTGGCTGCCCAGCCAGGCTGCAGACGTTGTTTGCGTACAGGAACTCAAGGCCCAGGCGGCCGATCTCAAGCCCGAATTCATTCAGTGCAATGGCCTCAGCGGGGCCTTTCATTACGCCGAGAAGAAGGGCTATAGCGGTGTTGGTGTCTACACTCGAACCCCGCCGCAGCAGATCATCGAAGGCCTGGGCGTACCTGAATTCGACGCCGAAGGCCGCTATATCGAGGCTGATTTCGGCCATTTGGCTGTTATTTCACTATATCAGCCCTCGGGTTCAAGCGGCGAAGAGCGCCAACAGGCAAAATTCCGTTTTCTCGACGTTTTTTTTCCACGCCTCGAAACCTTGATCAAATCCGGCCGCGAAATCGTCATTTGCGGCGACTGGAACATCGCGCATAAGGAAGCCGACCTCAAAAACTGGAAATCCAACCAGAAAAACTCCGGCTTTCTGCCCGAAGAGCGCGCCTGGATGAGCCGTTTGTTCGACGAACTCGGCTGGGTCGACGTCTACCGCAGCCTCTACCCGGAGCACACCGGCGAAGCCTACACCTGGTGGAGCAATCGCGGCCAGGCCTATGCCAAAAACGTCGGCTGGCGCATCGATTACCAGATCGCCACGCCAAGCATTGCAAAAATGGCCCAATCCGCCAGCGTGTATAAGGACCAGCGCTTTTCCGACCACGCTCCCCTCATCGTCGATTACGATTACGCCCCATGACTCCATAACGGGGGATAGGGAGACAAGACATGGCGAACAAAGAACTGCCAAGCATAGGCGGCAAATCCTTCGAAGGTCTCAAGCAGGTCAATGACCACGACGCCGAATACTGGAGCGCGCGCGACTTGCAAGCACTTTTGGGTTACAGCCAGTGGCGGCGGTTTGAAGATGCCATCCTGCGGGCCAGGACATCCTGTGAACAGTCAGGAAATGAGCCGGACTATCATTTTGCCGGCGCCGGCAAAATGATCGGTGTTGGCAAGGGCGGGGTGCGCGAAGTAGGCGACTACCAGCTTTCCCGCTTCGCCTGTTACCTCATCGCCCAGAACGGTGACCCGCGCAAGCCGGAAATCGCCCAGGCCCAGAAATACTTCGCCATCCAGACCCGTCGCCAGGAGCTTTCCGAACAGCTTGCTGCGGATATTGAGCGCCTGGAGCTGCGCAAGCAGACCTCAGAAGAATTCAAGGCGCTATCCGGAGCCGCCCAGCAGGCTGGCGTGCAAAGCCGAATGTTCGGCATCTTCCACGATGCCGGCTACAAAGGCCTCTATGGCGGTTTGGGCAACGAGCAAATCAAGGCCAGGAAAAACATTCCCGCCAAGGAACAACTGATGGACCGGATGAATGCCACCGAGCTGGCCGCCAACCAGTTCCGCATGACCCAGGCACGCGACAAACTGGCACGCGAAGGCATCCGTGACCCGCAGCAGGCCATCCGTGCTCACGAGCAGGTCGGCCAGGAAGTCCGCACCGCCATCGAGCGCATTGGCGGCGAACGTCCCGAAAACATTCCTGCCGCCGAACCCATCAAGGACGTGGAAAAACGCATCAAGATGGCCACGCCCAGGCTGAAACTGGACGCGCGCGACGCGGGGGGCTTGCTCGGCGATACCATCCAAAATAAAAAAGGCACATGACCATGACCAATCCCCGCAAGCGACCGCTCATCGCGAACCAGCCCACCGCCGCATGACCCCGCAAGCTTTTATCGCCAAGTGGCGCGACAACGCGCTGACGGAAAAAGCTGGCGCGCAGGCGCACTTCGAAGACCTGTGTGCATTGCTGGGAATGGAGCCACCGCGCATCAAAGGCGAATATCAATACGAATGCGGCCTAGTCAAGAAAAGCAGCGCGAGCCAAGGCTGGGCGGATGTGTGGAAGCGCGGTTGTTTCGCGTGGGAATACAAAGCGCCGGGCAAGGATTTGGGCGCGGCGCTCAAACAGTTGATGGGTTACGCTTTGGTGCTCGACAACCCGCCGCTGCTGGTTGTCTCCGACCGCACCCGCATCGAAATCCATACCCATTTCACCGGCACGCCGTCCGAAGTTCACACGATCCCGCTAACCGACATCGGCCAGCCGCTCAACCTGCAAATGCTGCGCTGGCTGTTCGAGTCGCCCGAGCGCTTCAAGCCCAGCACCACCACCTACGCCGTTACCGAAGAAGCCGCGCACAAAATGGGCGCATTGGCGGCACGCCTGAACGCACAAGGCAACATACCACTTAAAACCGCACACTTCCTGATCCAGTGCGTGTTCTGCATGTTTGCCGAAGACGCCCATCTGCTGCCTAAAAAACTGTTCGAGACGGTTCTCGACAAATCCAACCCAGACGGCGCCAAAGCGCAAAAACGCCTCACCGAATTATTTGAAGCGATGCGTAAAGGTGGCGACTTCGCGCTGGAGACCATTCCCTGGTTCAATGGCGGCCTGTTCGAAGAAATCGCCGTGCCCGCCCTCACCACCGCTGACGTCGTGCAACTGCTCGACGCCGCGCGCATGGACTGGGGCGCAATCGAACCGGCGATCCTCGGCACGCTGTTCGAGCGCGGCCTCAACCCCGACATGCGCAGCCAGCTAGGCGCGCACTACACCGACCCCGCCACCATCCTCAAGCTGATTCGACCGGTGATCGAAGCGCCGCTGCTGGCCGAATGGCAGCCGGTCAAGGCGCGCATCGCCTGTTTGATGGAAAGTTATATCCAGGGCGGTAAAGGTTCGAAAACCGCGCACCGCGAAGCCCAAACCGCGTTTGCTGGATTCATCGCGCGCCTCAAATCCTATCGCGTGCTCGACCCCGCCTGCGGCAGCGGCAACTTTTTATATCTGGCGCTGAAAACGCTCAAAGATATGGAACACCGCGCCAACCTCGAAGCCGAGTCCCTCGGCCTGCACCGCGAACTGGTGATCGAAACCAGCCCCGCCAACGTGCTCGGTATCGA
>JAAFGW010000122.1 GCA_010365175.1 Sulfuriferula multivorans
AACAACCCGGCCAGACCGTTTGAATCGAACAGTGCTTTGCCGATCTGACCGCTCACCCAGCGGTTCCAACTATTCGCTAACAGGGTGAAGGCGATGAAGCCGATGCCGAACACTACCGCTAATGTGAGTACCCGAACCGGATCGTGCAGCGGCGACAGCCAGATGGGTTCGATGATGTCCTCGTAGCCGAAAATACTGCCATAGAGCAGACCGAATCCTATTGATGCGGCACCAGCCGCCATGCCCACCCAGGCCATGCGTCCAAGGCGTCGATACAAGGCGGCAGCCAGCAACAGAATCACCGCGCCGTGGCCGACATCGCCGAACATGGCGCCAAACAGCAGCAGGTACGTCAAAGCAAAAGGCAAGGTCGGGTCGAATTCGCCGTAGCGCGGTACGCCGTAGCTTTTCACCATCGGGACGAAGGGCTTGAGCCAGGCTGGATAACGCATCAATGAGGGCACCTCAGCCATTTCGCCGGGGGACGGCTCGCGCATGTCCAGCCAGTAGCAGCCATGAAAACGGGCTTCCAGCGTGTCGCGCAGGGCACTCAACAGGCGTTGCGGAATCCAGCCCGACATCGCTGCCAATCCCCCTTTGCCTGATACCCCCGCCAGCGCCGCTTCGGCTAACGGGCGCGCCAGCGCCAGGCGCAGGCGCGCTTCGTGCAGGCGCGGACCGAGCTGTTGATGCAGCCCGTCCATGATGCGGTTTTCCTCTACGAGCTGTTCGTCGAGTCGAGCGCGTTCACCCTCCAGCCAGGCTCGTTGATCGCCTCGGCAGCCTTGGCATACTTGGAAATGACTCCGACAGACAGCTTCAGGCTGGCGGCAATCTGTCGGTGGTTCAGATTCGCATCATATTTGAGCCGGAGCACGTCTTTGATCTTGCGCATGGAACTCCTTCTTGCCGGCATATCCCCTCCAAAACTCGGGGATGCTCCAGCATCTTGGGTTTAAGTTCCAGCACAAACACGCTACGTTCTGCAATCGTGATCAGTGATTCTGGCATCGTGATCACACATTCTGACAAACATCAAAAAGTGATCACGTTCGCTCAGAATCCTTGATCACGTTGCCCCAGAATATGCATTTTCAACTTAAGGCTGCTAAATCGCACGACTTGAACTCGCTAAACCGCAGTCAATAAAAACAAGGACTTACTTAGCCGCGTCATGCAAGCTTGGATTTTTGGAGTCGTAGTTCGCAGGTCGCTCTGATTCCTTCAGGGAGTTGCAGTACTTACATACAACGGCTACTCGTAAATGTCTATCGACGGTAATGCCCTCATCTTTACTGTTTGCGGGGTGATGCAAACGCTTGCAGTGTCGCCCAATCAATGATCAGCGCTGTCGCATTTAAATGAGAGTTTGCTATCCTGAATGCAGGGTCGGCTTTATGTCCGTTCACCCACAAACAGGAGGTTAGATGGCTGCGCTGAAAAAATCCCAACTTGATGAGCTTGCACTCCAATTGAAGACTCAGTATCAGGCGCTGTTGCGCGAAGTGCACGATGAGCTTGAAAATGCCGGAAGTCAGCATCGTATTGACCTGCTCAACAATGAGCCTGGCGACAGCGGTGACGAATCCATGGCCAATGAACTGGCCGATATCAATGTAGCCACATTGGATCATCACATTCGGGATATACGCGATATTGAGGTGGCGTTTAAGCGCATCAAGGAGGGAACATTTGGCGCGTGTATCGATTGTGGGGACGATATTGCCATTGAGCGTCTACAGGCTTACCCCACTGCCAAGCGCTGCATTGTGTGCCAGGAAAAACGCGAGCGGGAGTTTGTCCAGGAAGGCCACCCGACACTGTAGCCCTGCGCATGGATATGGAAAACCCACTGTCCGAAAACGTTCAGGAAGCCGAGTTGATCCACCAACTGGGCAATCCCCATTGTTATGATCACCCAACAGACTCTATACAGCATGTGGAAACCCACATTTCCCACATTCTGCTGAGCGGTCCTTTTGCTTACAAGATCAAGAAACCCCTCAACCTGGGTTTTCTCGATTTCAGCACGCTCGGCAAGCGCCAACATGCCTGTCAGGAAGAAGTGCGCCTGAACCAGCGGCTGGCGCCAGCCACCTATCTTGGGGTGGTACCGATCACCGGATCACCAAGCGATCCACACATTAACGGAACCGGTGCGCCATTCGAGTATGCCGTCAAAATGCGCCAGTTTCCGCCAGATGCCACGCTCGACCTTCAGGCGGAACACGGACAGTTAACGTCGACACACATCGAAGCCATCGGTACCTCCGTCGCCCGCTTCCATCTGGAGGGTTGCGCGCGGACCGATGCAGACGACCCGTGGGGTGCCCCCGATCAAGTGTGGCACCCTGTAGCGCAAAATTTCATGCAAATTTCTCCCCTTCTCACCGACCTGTCCGATCGCCAGCAACTTGACGCCTTGCAAAAGTGGAGTGAATTCGAGCATGCACGGCTTACTCCATTGATGGCTGCACGCAAGCGTGATGGGTTTGTCCGGGAATGTCATGGCGACCTGCATCTCGGCAATATGGCCTGGGTCAATGGCCAATTACTGATATTCGACTGCCTTGAGTTCAACCCGGGATTACGCTGGCTCGATATTCAGTCCGACATCGCCTTCTGCACCATGGATCTGATACAGCGCGACCATATGGATTGGGCTTGGCTGATGCTTAACACCTGGCTGGAAAAAACGGGAGACTATGCTGGACTGGCGTTGCTGCGTTACTACATGGTCTATCGGGCCCTGGTGCGCGCAAAAATCGCGGTACTGCGCGCGGGACAAACCAACGGACTCACGCACGACGCAGCCCTGGCCGAAACGCATAAGTTATTAAACCTCGCGACGGAATTGACCCGGCCATGGCCGTTGCGACTCGACATCACACACGGATTTTCTGGCTCGGGCAAAACCACTGCCACCCAAAGCCTCATGCAAATACCCGGTGCAATCCGCCTGCGCTCCGATATTGAGCGCAAGCGCCTGGCCGGGCTGGATGCCCTCGCTCAAAGCAATTCGGGCATCGGTCAAAACCTCTACACGACTGACACCACACGCCAGACCTATACCACTCTGGCCCAACTGGCAGGCGGTCTGCTCGACGCAAACTGGCCGGTGATTGTCGACGCCACGTTCCTTGCACACTGGCAACGCGATTTATTGCGAAAACAGGCGCAATCGCATGGTGTGCCATTTCATATTCTGGATTTTGAGGTGCCCGCAGCCACCTTGCGCGACCGGGTTATCCAGCGTGGGCGAAGCAACGTTGATGCATCGGAAGCGGGCATAGACGTGTTGCAGCACCAGATGGCAACCGAAGAAAAGCTTGCTCCCCATGAACAGGCCGATGTGACCCGGATCAACCTGCCTTTACAAGGTTAACTGTCCAGAAACCCTAATTCCGTACTGCGTCAGGACCGCCGGTTGGCGGCATTTTCTTGAGCGATTCGATTCGCTAATTCCTTATATTTAAAAATGGGGGGATGACATGCGAATCTTCAGAAATCTGCTGAAGCGGGCCAAGTCGGCTGCGCTGTTCTGATGAGAACTCAGCGCGCCTCCCCACTGCTGTCGCTGAAATCTCCAAGTGGCCGCGTGAATGTATAAGCGGCCGGTTTGACAATCAACTCCCGTGCCGACGATTCGACACTGCCACTGGGAATAGTGAACGGTAAAGCCACCACCGTAAGCACCGTGCCAACCAGCATGGCCGCCAGACCTAATGGCCGCATCACCACTGCATCCACCACCATGTCGGTGCTTTTGTCCCCAGTGATCGTTCCACCTTGCTGGGCAACCGCAACTGGGGACGCCATGGTTATGAACACGACCAATATCACTGAGCTAATGCGATTTTTCATTTTCACCACCATCTGTTTGGCTCTGCATCGGATTAAACCCTGCCGAGATCAAATAATCACGTACATGGCGCACCTCCTGTTTGTTGCAGGTGTTGCTATTATGCGGGCGGTGCAAAAAACCTTCTACGCCGTTCAATTCCACGCGAAAACTCGCGCCATGATGCGGCTCGACCTTGGCGCCCAGATGCGCCAACATCGATTCAATCTCGCGCCAGTGCACATTGCCGCTCACCGGCCCATCGAAAATTGAACGTAACAGGCTCTCATGTTTGTGACTCATGGTGGGGCCTCTCGGTAACAACACCTTATAAGAATAGAACCAGGGTGGCAGAACGCCAATTTCAGGAAATGGATCTAACCACGGCGCTCGCCTTAACCGATGGCGTTGTGCGACCGAGTAATATGGTCAAAAGTAGATCAATGGATTCGATTTAAAATCCCCGGACTCGCACCCTGTTATTTATTGCACATCAACCTGCACACACAATCTGCTTATGAACAATCTGCTACCACAGTTCGATTTTTCCTTTCTGGCCGCATCCTGGCTGCCCCAAGTGGTGCTGGTGATTGTTGGCATCATCGTTCTTAACATCGGTGCTTATTTTCTGCTGCGTAAAATCGAAAAGATTGCGCTGCTGAGCCCTTCCATCTGGGACGATGCATTGATCAAGGCCACGCGCAAACCCCTTACACTGATTTTGTGGGTGACCGGTGCAACATTCACCATTCAGATCGTGCACTCGCATCTGGGTACACCCGTTTATGATTTCGTGACCCCCACCCGCAGCACTCTCGTCATCATCGCGCTGGCATGGTTTCTACTGCGGTTGATCGGTCAGGCTTCGCGCAACATGCTCGCCCCCAGAGAGGCGACCGAAGACGCGATCGACCGCACCACCGTCGATGCCTTGTCCAAACTCGGTCGCGTCACGGTAATCATCATTACTGTGCTGGTCATCCTGCAAACCCTGGGATTCAGCATTTCCGGCGTGTTGGCCTTTGGCGGCATAGGCGGCATTGCCGTGGGTTTTGCCGCCAAGGACATGCTGGCCAACTTCTTCGGCGGCCTGACCATCTATCTGGACCGCCCATTCACAGTGGGCGAATGGATCCGTTCACCCGATCATGAGATCGAGGGGACGGTGGAATATATCGGCTGGCGCCAAACGCGTGTGCGTGGATTTAACAAGAACCCTATTTATGTACCCAATTCTTTATTCACGACCATCGTGGTTGAGAACCCCACCCGCATGACCAACCGGCGTATCAAGGAAACCATCGGAATCCGCTATGCCGACCTCGATAAAATGGGCGCGATCGTCGCTGAAGTCAAAGCCATGTTGCAGAGCCATCCCGAAATTGACTCCGACACCACCTTGATCGTTAACTTCATCGCATTCTCGGCGTCATCGCTGGACTTCTTCGTTTATACCTTCACTAAAACCGTCGACTGGATACAATTCCACGAAGTCAAGCAGGATATCTTGCTGAAAATCGCCGCCATCATCCAGGCTCAAGGGGCGGAAATTGCCTTCCCCACCCGTACGCTACATATCGAAGCGCTGGCAGCCGAAGCCCCCGAGCCTGACTAACAACACGTTTGCAGATTAATGGACGGTTTGAGGCAATTTTGGCGGCATTTGCCTGCCAGATCACATCCTAACCCCGCTGTATCCACGGTATTCCGCGGCTTTACCCCGCCAGCCTTGCCCAGATGCGCCCTGACCGCCATACTGTCGAGATGAATTGGTCTTTTTATCAGCCCACTTCTGCCCTGTTGGGCACGTTGCAGGTTTGCCCACGGCATACGCACTGATTATCCGGGCGCATCTCGAAGCCCCGCACATTTTCGAATACCCACGCGCGTCGGCGCATCGCACCGACGCGTTATTGGCCCACCTTGAGGAATCAAAGAATGGCAAAAGAAGAATTAGTAGAAATGGAGGGCGTCGTTAACGAAGTTCTACCGCAAACACGTTTCCGCGTCACCCTGGACAATGGCTTTGAAATCACCGCCTATGCTTCCGGAAAAATGCGCAAGCACCGTATCCGCATTCTGGCCGGCGACAAAGTCACCATCGAAATGTCACCCTACGACCTGACCAAAGGCCGCATCAACTTCCGCCACAAGGAAGCTTATACGGGTGGCGCACGGCCTCCCGCACGTTTTAACTGATTAAGCTTAAACAAAAGCAGAACACCCGCAAGCGTATTTATAAAGGCCCGTCTAATGGAGGGGCCTTTTTTATGGGTAAAACTCAATACTTGAATGGAGCTGTCAAGCACAACATTTATTCAATTAAATGCGTTCAGTGCCGATGACTAGATAAGGCACAGCTAAAACAGCTGTCCTGGATAGGTGGGTAAATTCGAGTGCGGAAGTGCGAATAGGGTATGGCGGAGAGGGTGGGATTCGAACCCACGGTGAACTTGCGCCCACGCCTGATTTCGAGTCAGGTACATTCGACCACTCTGCCACCTCTCCGGGACGCGCATTGTAACCGAGACACGCAATTTGCTGGACGAAAATTTCACTCTAAGTCAGACTGCATTCATGCCCAGCATAAAAAAAATGGGGTTTTACGGGAGGTTGCTCGCACTGTTACTGGCCTTGGGGCTGGCTGGCTGTGGCCATCCCATCCCACCCGTGGAGACGTCGGGCGAGTTGCGGGTTGGTACCCGTAATAGCCCCTCAACCTATTACATTACTCAGGATGGTGACACCGCCGGTTTCGAGCACGATCTGATCGTGGCGTTCAGCCAAGCCCAGAACTGGTCACTCAAATGGACCGAAAAAAAACATCC
The DNA here is from genome assembly GCA_010365175.1 of Sulfuriferula multivorans. GTDB lineage: Bacteria > Pseudomonadota > Gammaproteobacteria > Burkholderiales > Thiobacillaceae > Thiobacillus. Next base: position 6,670 of record JAAFGW010000122.1, read on the forward strand.
AGAAGCACTCTATGGAATGCTCGAAAAGCATCAAATACACTTGGCGGTGGCGGCCCTACCCCAGTTAGTTGTCAAGAGTCGAAACCTCATTGCTGGCCCCGTATTATTCGAAACTCCTGTGCACATTGTTTACCGTTCCAGCAACAAAGCACTGCGTAACATTGATGATCTGGCAGGGAAAAAAGTTGCGCTCATCATCGGTTCTGGCCATACCGCCATGATGATGCAACTTAAACGCAAACACCCCGCTCTGTCCTGGGCGGCACTGGAAAACATCTGGCCGGAAGAGTTATTGGCACAGTTGCAGGCGGGCAAATATGATGCGGTCGTCATTAACGGCATGGATTTTGATCCGATGCGTACCTTTTACCCGGTACTTTCGATAGCATTCGACCTCCCTGAAAATCAGAAAATTGTCTGGGCCCTGCCAAGAAACAGCACGCTGGTTTTACGCAATACACTCGCCCGTTTTATCGAGAAATCCCGCAAGGACGGCACGCTCAAGCGCATGTACGAACGCTATTTCGGTCATGTCAATCAACTGGATAGCACGGACATTCTGGGTATTCTGCAACGCCGCCCGATTCGACTTCCGCCGCTACGTCGTCATTTCCGCGAAGCGCAAACGCTGACAGGAATTGATTGGCGTTTGCTTGCAGCAATCGGTTATCAGGAATCGCAGTGGAACGCGCTCGCCACCTCGCCCACGGGCGTTCGTGGCTTGATGATGCTGACAGGGGAAACTGCCGACCGCATGGGAATTAACAACCGTCTCGATCCACGTCAAAGCATATTAGGCGGCGCACGCTATCTGGCGATGATGAAAGACTCCTTGCCCGCCCGGATCCCCGAGCCCGATCGGACCTGGCTGGCACTGGCTGCTTACAACCAGGGGCTGGGTCACTTGGAAGATGCGCGGCGCATTACGCAGGCACGTGGCGGTAACCCGGACAGCTGGGCCGACGTGAAGGAAGCCTTGCCGTACCTGAGTCGTGGGACTTATTCAAAGGTCACCAAATTCGGATACGCACGTGGTTTTGAGGCGCTGCAGTTTGCCGAAAACATTCGTAGTTACCACGACATCCTGCTGCGGCTTGAGCCCTCCTACAACCCATTGTTCAACCTGGGGAGCAGCGAGGAAAGCCAGGCAATTCCAGGGTGAGCCCAGAACGATGAAGCAATCCTGACCTGCTTCGAGTCAGGCGCCTGACAATTGCTCCAACCCGCCCATCCAAGGCCGCAGTGCCTCCGGCACCGTCACACTGCCATCGGCATTCTGGTAATTCTCCAGCACTGCCACCAGCGTCCGGCCCACCGCCAGCCCTGATCCATTCAGCGTGTGCAGCAATTCCGGCTTGCCCTGCCCGACGCGGAAACGCGCCTGCATGCGCCGCGACTGGAAGGCCTCGAAATTCGAGCACGAAGAGATTTCACGATAGGTGTTCTGCGCCGGCAGCCACACTTCGAGATCGTAGGTCTTGGCGGCCGAAAATCCCATGTCGCCGCTGCACAAGGCCATCTTGCGGTACGGCAGGCCGAGCTTTTGCAGAATCGTCTCGGCGTGCGTCACCAGGCGTTCCAGCGCAGCGTAGGAATC
>JAAFGW010000123.1 GCA_010365175.1 Sulfuriferula multivorans
GGCTTTTATAGACATCGACAATCAACGGGTCTGGGGCAGCCCAGGCAGAGGTCACACTCAACAGTAAGGCACTTAACATCACTCTGTTCACGCTTGACTCCTTTGCATCAACTTGAGATCAGTGTGCCTGCCCGCCCCCCACGACAAGCTGACAGCAAGATGACAATCTTGTCATCTTCGAGCGATCAATGAGCATGGCCGTCTGTGAGATCGTGCGGTTTTTTCTTGGCGGCTACGGGTGCCGTCTTTTCTGCATGGCCATGTTCAGACTCGGCCGCATCATGCGGCGCATGCGCTGAAGCCGCCTCATCGTGATGATTGTCTCCTCCCGCCGGTCCACCATGCGAGTGACCTTCGCTCGATTCAACCAAAGCTGCATATTGATCGGCATTGAGCGTGGGCATCTTCTGCAGAAAAGCCACTATGTCCCAGATCGACTCATCCTCGATGCCGCCTTTTGACCAAGCGGGCATGCCCGATGCCTTGATGCCGTGCTTGATCACCCAGAACTGCCTGGCCGCCGCATCTGCTTTGCCAGGCTGCGCCAGGTCGGGCGGCTCGGGGTACAGGCCCATGCGAATTTCAGAGTTGGATTTGCCGGGTGCGAGATGGCATTCCACGCACATCGCAGCGTAATTGCCTGCGCCCCGGCGAATGCGCTCATCGTCCGCCAGATTGGCCGGTACGATGGCATCCCGCACCTGCCTGTCGATTGCGTTATCGCGCGCCGTTTCGATCATCCGGTATACCAGTGTGTTGTGAGGTGTATCGGCCGACACATCGAACAAGCCGGAATAAACAAACCATGCACCCACCCCGGCCCCAACAATCAGCGTGGTCAGTACACCCATCAAAAAACGTTTCATCCTTAAAATCTCCTCGTGATAATTATTGATAACGCTCGTGCCACCATGGCCCGTCGCGCGTCATTCCCTTGCGCACAGGCGAGCCCGATCAGACAGCGTCCACTAAGCGCGCACGCGGAAATTGACCATCATTCCGCCGTCCTCATGTTCGAGGTTGTGGCAGTGGAATACGTAGGTCTGGTCGCCGCCAAAATCGTGCGAAAAATCAATTGCAATGCGGACTGTTTCCCCCGGCCACACCAGCACGGTATCTTTCCAGCCCAGATCGCTAACCGTACGGCCGTTGCCGTGGCTGGCCAGCGCACGCAATTGAGCGGGACTGTTCTGCCGTGATTGAACCTGAAATTGAAAACCATGGATATGCATGGGGTGCGGCATGCTGTGCTCGGCATTATGGATTTCCCATATCTCCACGGTGTTACGCTTCACTTCGATTGGGAAGGCATCCATCTGATACGTGTTGCCATTGATGAGCCAGCGCATCTGCGCCATTTCAAGATTGATCGTGCGAACTGCCGCTCCCGCCGTCTTAATGGGTGTGACCTGTGACAAGCGCGCTGGCAGGCTCTGGGCAGCGCCCGATGGTTGGGTAACTGCCAGCTTCATGATGTTGAAAGCGTCTCCATTGGCCAGGCTGGCTGAACCCATCACCCCCATCATTCCACCCATCATGCCGCCGCCTTCGAGCGAATCGAATGCCAGGCTGCGCAGATAAACCTCATCCCCCTTGGACAGTGTGCTGGCATCGAGCAGGATGTCCAGCCGTTCACCCGGAGCCAGAAACACTTCGCTCGCCGAATAAGGCTTGTCGAGCAGTCCGCCGTCATTGCCAATGACATGATAGGGAAGCAGCCTTTCCCCCTTGGCGAAAGCAATCTTGTAGATGCGTGCGGTCGAGCCGTTCAGCAACCGGAAGCGGTAGATGCGTGCCCCGATTTCGGTAAACGGGGTGGGCGTCAGGTTGGCAAGAACCGTATCCCCCAGATACCCCATCATTTTTTCCATCGGGTTGGGGCTGTAGATGAACTCGCCGGCCTGATTCAAACGCTTGTCCTGGATGACGACGGGCAGATCGGTTACCCCCAGTTGAAGATCCAGTGCTTCGCGCAGCGCCACTTCATCGTCATCCTCGACTATGAAGAAACTAGCTAGGCCCAAGTAGGCCTGTTTGGCCGTATGGCCATGCGCGTGGGTGTGATACCAGTAGGTGCCGCTTCGGTTGTTGACTGTGAAGTCGTAACGATACTGGGCGCCAGGGCCGATGGTATCGCGTGGGTTGCCGTCCATTTCCCCGGGTAGATGTAAACCGTGCCAGTGCAGGATGGTGCCCTCGTCAAGCGCGTTATCCAGTGTCACCGACAGGCGCGTACCCGTCCTCACATTGAAAATAGGATTTTGATAAGTCTTGCCTTGATGCTGGGTCCGATACCAGAGAAAAGGAGTGGTTTTACCCCCCGCCAGCGGAAACGTACCGCGCTCGGCAACCAGCGCCAAATCTCCCTGTGGCGTCAAGACACCAAAGGGTCCGCCGTCACCGGGGATGAACAGCGGTGACGAAAAATCTGTCGTGCGGAGGGAGGTTCCGCGGACGGGTGTTCTCATTATCGCGTAGGCACCAACAGCAGTAAGCGGTACGGCTGCTGCCAGCGCCAGAAATTTCCTTCGGTTCATCATGGTGTTCTCAAGGTGAATCGCTCAAAGTGAATCGCGGATTCTGGATAAATGTATTCAGGCAGTCCGCTAGCGTTACGTCGCGTCTAGAACCAGAAACGCACACCCGCGACCCAACGCGTTTCACCATCCTTTTCGCCGTCTTCGCGAGCCAGCTTGGCCGTTTGGCCAAATTTGCTCACACGTTCGACGCCAATATAGGGCGCAAATTGCCGCGTGAACTCATAGCGCAAGCGCAATCCCGCCTGGGACTCTGCCAACCCTGATCCGAGCCCACGCTCGGTATCGCTTTTGCCATATACATTCAGTTCAACACGCGGTTGCAGAATCAGCTTTTGTGTCAGCAGCAACTCATATTCCGCACCCAGTCTGAACGCTGTTCTGCCCTGATCACCGACATAGGCCGTGGCGTCCACCTCAAACCAGTAAGGCGCCAACCCCTGCACGCCGAACGCCAGCCAGCCGCGATCCGGCCCCACACCATTATCGAATCTCACACCCAGCTGGGTGTCCCAGAACGTTGCGATGGCATGACCCCACAACAACTCAGTCCGTGCTTCCTGCATCTGCCCTTTTGACACGTCGCCTTCAGCCTTGACGACCAGGCGGTTATAGGTGCTGCCATACCAGCCTTGTGCATCGTAGGCCGTGCTATTGCTGTCACGGCCGTAGCTACGCTCCAGTCTGTCGATCAACAGACTGCCAAAATTATGTTCATCTGCCATACGCAAGCGCTGTGAGGGCGGGAGTGCATAGTCGCCGGTATCAAGCGTATTCCCTCCTGAATACGCATGGGGATCGCGCGCGTCGGGCGGGGCCGAGCCACCTTGCATCTGCATGTCGCCCTGGTCCATGCCTGCCATATCCTGAGGCGCAGCAGGCTGACCGCTGTGACCCATCGTGCCGTGATCCATCGTTGACATATCGTTTGACTGGGTCGGCGTTGCTCCTGCGGCAGGCGCCATACCGGGCATTGTGCCGTGGTCCATCGTGCTGTGGTCCATTGCGGGCATCGACTTACTCGAGGCAGGCTCGGAGTTACCCATTCCCGGCATCATGCTGTGATCCATCTCGGGCATACCATTTTTGACCGGCTGGGGCGTTACCTTGGGCTTGGCTTTATCCGCTGCAGGCTGCATGGGCTTCATGCCCGGCATAGTGCTGTGGTCCATGGTGCTGTGGTCCATCGTCCCGGCGGATTGCCCCCAAACAGGGAACACAGTCAGTGCGCTCATCGCCAGAATAAGTGCTTTCATTCGATCGTGTTTCATCTTCATTTCCTCTCGTATTCCCTATCGCTCAAGACACCACCACTTCGCGGAACATGCCTGCATCCATGTGCAGTAGCAGATGGCAGTGCCACGCCCAGCGTCCAAGTGCATCGGCACTCACCAGAAAGCTGATGCGCTGGGCAGGCTGAACGATGATCGTGTGCTTGCGTGCCTGGAACCCGCCACCATCGGATTCCAGCTCGCTCCACATACCGTGCAGGTGCATGGGATGGGCCATCATGGTGTCGTTGTGGAGGATGACGCGTACCCGTTCGCCATGCTTGAAATGCACGGGTGTGGATTGCCCGAATTCGAGACCATCAAGCGACCAGGTATAGCGTTCCATGTTGCCGGTCAGGTGCAACTCGACTTCGCGGCCGGGGCCACGTGCATCAATGGGCCCGCCGATGGTATGCACGTCGGCATAGGTCAACACACGCCGACCGTTATCGCGCAGGCCGTGGCCCGGGTCGTCCAGATTCGTGCGTGCCATGTCCACGCGCATGTCCGTGCTGGCACCGTATTCTGTTTTGGCATGACGCGCTGTAGTGCTGGGTTTGCTCAGGCTGTTGCCCATGACCATCCCTGGCAGGGTGTGCTGGCTGTGATCCATCGCCATGCCGCCGCCGGCCATACCACCATGATTCATGCCGGCCATGCCGCCGCCCATGGCACCCATCATGTCGCCCATCGTCAGCCACTCGGCTTTTTCCAGTTCAGGCACCGCTGCTGACAAGCCCTCACGTGTTGCCAGCGTGCCGCGAGCAAAACCGGTGCGGTCCATCGACTGCGCAAATATCGTGTAGGTGTCGTCACCCGGGGTCACAATCACGTCGTAGGTTTCGGCCACGCCAATGCGGATTTCATCAACGGTGACGGGCTCGATATCCTGGCCGTCCGATTGCACCACGGTCATCTTGAGACCCGGAATGCGCACGTCGAAGAACGTCATCGTGCCCGAATTAATCAAGCGCAAGCGCACCTTTTCGCCCGGTTTGAAAATGCCGGTCCAGTTTGCAGCGGGCGTGGAACCGTTCATCAGATAGGTATACGTCGCGGCCGAAATGTCTGCCAGATCGGTCGGACTCATCCGCATCTCGTTCCACATCTTGCGTTTGCTGAGCGCTGATTTGAGCCCGTCGCGCGAGACATCCTTGAAGAAATCAACGGCTGTCGGCTGGTTGTAGTTGTAATAGTCGCTCTGTATCTTGAGCTTGGTTAGAACACGCATGGGGTCTTCGTCGGTCCAGTCCGACAACTGAACGACATAGTCGCGGTCGGCCTGGGTGGATCGGCTGCTGGCGGAATCAATAATGATTGCGCCGTACATGCCGGTTTGTTCCTGCAAGGCGGAGTGCGAGTGATACCAGTAGGTCCCGGTCTGCCCCACTTTGAACCGATAGGTGAACGTCTCCCCAGGCGGAATACCCTTGAAACTGACCCCCGGTACCCCATCCATCTGGAAGGGCAACAATATGCCGTGCCAGTGAATCGAAGTGTCTACGGCCAGTCGATTGGTTACACGGATGGTGACGGTATCGCCCTCACGCCAACGTAGCGTCGGACCAGGGATCGAACCGTTGATGGTCGTGGCCATGCGCGGTGAACCGGTAAAGTTCACGGGCGTCTCGGCTACAGTGAGATCGAATTCCGTGCCTTCTAGTACCGCGGCAGCCCCCATACTCGTCTCGACACGCTGCGCCCAGGCAGGCTTGATCATTGGACCGAGACCCATCAACAAGCCGCCCGCCGCCAAGCCCTGCACAAACTGACGGCGCGGCAAATCAGGCATGGCAATAAGGGGCGAAAATTGATTTCTTGAAGTGCGCTTCATACGGTACTGCCCTCCAAACTGAAAGAATAGTTTTCCCTAACGGGGTGATGTTCGAGACAGTGTGCAAGTGCCTCCCCAACATCAACCTGACAGCCACATGACAAGTTTGTAATGCATGCCACGCAACGCTTGAGCTGTGGCAGGATGTAAGCCCCACCTGGCCCGCACTGGACTCACATGAAGTTATTGATCGTCGAGGACGAACCCAAGACTGGCGACTATCTGAAGCAAGGTCTCACCGAGGCCGGCTTCGTTACAGACCTGGCCCGTGACGGCTGGGAAGGGCTGGAGCTTGCAAAGGCTGGTCATTACGACCTGATGATTCTTGATGTGATGCTGCCAGGGCTCAACGGTTGGCAAGTTCTGGAAGGCGTACGGCGCGCAGGAATCGAGATGCCAGTACTGTTCCTGACCGCGCGCGACCAGGTGGAAGACCGGGTCAAGGGGCTTGAGCTAGGCGCCGACGACTATCTGATCAAGCCTTTTGCCTTCGCCGAGTTGCTGGCGCGCGTGCGTAGCCTGGTGCGCCGTGGTCACTCAAGCCTGGAGTCCAGCACACTCAAAGTCGCGGACCTGGAGCTGGACCTGATGCGCAGACGCGCAATGAGAGGCGACCACAAAATTGAACTCACCGCCAAGGAGTTCTCCTTGCTGGAGTTGTTCATGCGGCGTCAAGGCGAAGTATTGCCTCGCAGCCTGATTGCCTCACAGGTATGGGACATGAATTTCGATTCGGACACCAACGTCATCGATGTGGCCGTGCGCAGGCTACGCGTCAAAATCGATGAGGGATATGATCCCAGACTCATTCATACCGTGCGTGGCATGGGCTACGTGCTGGAAGCACAATCTGACGCTGTAGCGCCATGAGTACCATGTCGCTGACTACCCGGATCAGCCTGCTATTCGCAATAGCCGCCTCGCTGGTCCTGCTTACAACCGGATTTTTTCTCTCTCACGTAGTCGAGGCCCATTTCAAGGAAGGCGACCGCCACGAGCTGAACGGCAAGCTTGAACTCATCCAGAATTTGTTCAAAAAAGCCAATAATCCAGCGGCTTTGAAACGCTTGCCCAAGCAGCTGGATGATGCGCTGGTTGGGCATCACGGACTCGCCGTCGCAGTGGCTGATGCCACGGGAAACCTCTGGTACACCGCATCAGGAGCTGACTTTCTTCGCAAGCAGCTTCACGATTGCCAACGCCTGCCCGCACAATGCACGTTTGGCGTATTACAGGAGTGGGAACAGTCCGGAGCGCATTACCGCGGCATGGCGGTAACGTTGACTGCAGGGAATGGCGATGCTTTTACTGTTGCGGCGGCTCGTGATATTCATGTTCACGAGTCTTTCATGACCACTTTCCGTATCGTACTGGCCATTGCGATTGTGCTTGCCGCACTGGCAACAGCCGTACTGGGATGGGTCTCCACCCGCTGGGGTCTAAGGCCACTGCGTCGAGTGACCGAAACGATATCCGGTATCTCCGCAGAACACCTGTCGGATCGCCTCCCTACCCGGGGCTTGCCAACCGAGTTAGAACCTCTCGCCATAGCTTTCAATGCCATGCTGGCTCGCCTGGATGATTCCTTCAGGCGGCTATCCGAGTTTTCGTCCAACATCGCGCACGAACTGCGCACACCGATCTCCAACCTGATGACCCAGACTCAGGTGGCACTCTCCAGCGCACGCGACAAGGATGCGTACAAGGAAATCCTCTACTCCAGTCTGGAAGAGTACGAGCGCATGGCGCAGATGGTAAGCGGCATGCTTTACCTCGCCCAAGCCGACAATGGTCTGCTCAGGCCCGGCACCGAAATAGTCGATCTCGAAAAGGAAACGCAGGGCTTGTTTGATTACTTTGAGGCATGGGCAGAAGAGCGCTTGGTTTCGCTGACCAAATCCGGTTCGGCGAGCGTATCCGGCGACAAACTCATGTTGCGTCGCGCGCTCAGCAACCTCATTTCAAACGCCATCCGTCACACGCCACCAGGCCAGGCAGTTCATGTCGCGTTCAACGACTTGGGCCGCCAAGCCACTGTGTCCGTGGAAAACCCTGGGCCGGATATTCCTGCGGAACACTTCGCGAAACTGTTCGATCGCTTCTACCGCATCGACCCTTCGCGTCAGCGCAGTGGCGATGGTGCCGGTTTGGGCCTTGCCATTGTCAAATCCATTGTTGACATTCATGGCGGCACAATTTCAGTAACTTCCACAAATGAAATGACACGGTTTCAACTCATATTTCCTGCACTCGGGGAATGACGCAAATGCGCGAAAGACTGCTATTGGGTTAGTGACAACCTTCGTTTCGTTCTGAAAACTGACACGAGTGATCAACTCGGTTTTTTCTGCAACTGTCCGAAAATGCCTGAGGATTCAACCGAACAACAGCCTTCCAGTTTAGTTAACCCAACCGGCCATCCTTAGCCGCTTTCACGCCCTCACCGATGCACCCTGATCTTAGCAAGCTTTTGTTGAGGGATTAAGCCGCTCTTTTTATTAGCCGAGCGGGTTGGGTGTTTTGATTGATTTGTTCATCGTTAGTCGC
>JAAFGW010000124.1 GCA_010365175.1 Sulfuriferula multivorans
ATCGACAAGGCCAAGGCCGAGTCGATGCCGAAGGACAACATTGAAAACGCGGTCAAGCGCGGCAGTGGTCAGCTCGACGGTGTGAACTACGAGGAAGCACGCTACGAAGGCTACGGCATCGGTGGTGTCGCAGTCATCGTCGACTGTCTCACCGATAACAAGGTGCGTACGGTTGCCGACGTGCGCCACGCCTTCGTCAAGCATGGCGGAAACATGGGCACCGACGGCTGCGTGGCATTCCAGTTCAAGCACTGCGGCCAGATTGTGCTGGAGCCGGGCGCCGATGAGGAAGTGGTGATGGAAGCAGCGCTGGACGCCGGCGCCGACGACATCATCCCCAACGAGGACGGTTCGATCGAAGTGCTGACCTCGCCCGATCCCAGCCTCTTTGAAGCGGTGAAAGAAGCGCTGGAAAAAGCCGGATTCAAGCCGGCGGTCGCCGAGATCACCATGCGACCCGAAGTCGAAACTGAACTCACGGGTGACGACGCGGTGAAAATGCAAAAGATCCTTGATGCGCTGGACGTGCTCGACGACGTGCAGGATGTCTATACCAATGCAGTGATGCCGGAGTAAATCGCCCCGTGCGAATTCTCGGCATCGATCCTGGTTTGCGCTTCACTGGATTTGGCGTGATTGAGCAGAGCGGCCAGAAACTGACTTATATTTCGAGCGGCGTCATCAAAAGCGGTGAAGGCAGCTTGCCGCACCGGCTGGGCGTGTTGTTTGCGGGGATGAACGAAGTCATCGCTACCTATCAGCCCGATACCTGCTCGGTGGAAATTGTCTTCGTCAACGTCAACCCGCAATCGACCTTGTTGCTGGGTCAGGCACGTGGTGCCGTGATTTGTGCGGCGGTGTCGAATGAGCTGCTGGTTGCCGAGTACACTGCACTGCAAATCAAACAGGCCGTAGTCGGTCAGGGCAAGGCCGCCAAGGAACAGGTGCAGGAAATGGTCAAACGCTTGTTGAGCCTGCCTGTCGCGCCCACTGCCGATGCCGCCGACGCGCTCGCCTGCGCCATTACCCATGCTCATGGCAGCCGGCTGGGCGCCTATTCCACTGCGGGTTATCGCGTCAAAGGCGGACGGTTGGTGTAAACCAGGAAGGCGAATGTTGAAAACCCATAAGGACGCTCCATGATAGGCAGGATAATCGGCATTCTCGCCGCCAAACAACCCCCGCAGGTGCTGGTGGATGTGAATGGCATCGGCTATGAAATCGACGTGCCGATGAGCACTTTCTACAACCTTCCGGTACTGGGAGAAAAAATCAGCCTGCTGACACATCAGGCGATACGCGAAGATGCACATTTATTGTACGGCTTTGGTAGCGAGATCGAGCGCGCAGCGTTTCGGGAATTGCTGAAAGTCTCGGGCATTGGCGCCAAGACTGCCTTGTCCGTTTTGTCCGGTTTGTCCGTGAATGACCTGTCGGTTGCGATTGCCGGGCAGGATATCGGCCGCATCGTCAAAGTCCCCGGCATTGGCAAGAAAACGGCCGAGCGACTTTTGCTCGAGTTGAAGGGCAAGCCAGTGTTTGCCGGCGCAATCGCCAGTGCAGCACCAGCAGGCGTGGCGGATGATGTGCGTCAGGCACTCCTTGCGCTGGGTTACAACGACCGTGAGTCATCCGAAGCGTTACGACAACTGCCCCCCGATTTGTCAGTGGGCGAGGCAATCCGCCAAGCGCTTCGGGGTTTGTCCCGCGCGTAATCAATGAACGATCAAGGGAATACGGCCAACCCCCGTCTGATATCACTTCGCTGGCGCTTTCTATGGGTCCTGGTCGGGGTGATTGGTCTGTTTTCGGCAGGCATGATGTTGAGTGTGCTGTTCAGTTTGCACTCCAGCGAAGTCGCCGACGAACGTTTACTCGATGTAGAGGCCACGCAAACACAGTCCAGCTTGATGCGGCGCTGGGATTATTACCGGGACCTCATTGACAGTCAGTCGCGCGATCCGCAATTGATCAATCTCATGACGCGGGGTTCAAGCGTAGCGTTGCAGGAATGGGTCGCGTCACGTCGTGCACTGCTGCCACACACGGTGGGTTTGGCTCTGCTGAGTGCACAGGGTGAATTGTATGGTGATGCTGTCGAACTGGGAGTCGGGTCAAACTGTTTGAGTTATTTGCGACAGGTTGAACCTGCTGTACTGGCGCCCGTACATCGCAATACGCCCGGCCGCGAACATGTCGACCAGGTTGCTTTGGTTCGCAATGCCGATGGCGTGATTCTGGGCAAGATATTTCTGGGGGTGAGGCTAACGCAGCTGCAACGGGTTATCGATGACTCGACTCAGCCCGGCCATGCCATAACGCTTTTTGATTCAGCCGGATTGCCCATCGTAAGCAGTGGTCGTTTGCACGGCAAGGTGGTTGAAACCAACATGCCGTTAACTGCCATGGGTTGGAGTTTGAAGGTGGAAGCCCCTGTACAGCGTCTCAGTCCTGGCGGCTGGCTGCAAATCCTGGCGGGGGTCATGACCCTGGTAAGTGTTCTGGTCTTCCTGGTTGTGGTGGTGTTGAAAATGCGGGGTCCTGTTCTGCAGGACATTAATCTTGCGTTAGAGGCACTGGGATGCCTGACGCGGAATGAGGCTGCGCCCCCTATCAAGACGCGTTACATTGAGTTTGCACCGGTGACTGAGAATATCAACCGGATCGCGCAGCAGTTGCATGATCAGCGCGAACAGTTGGCCACACTCAGTCTGACTGATTCGCTTACGGACTTGCCCAACCGGCGAGCGTTCGAAATCCAGTTCCCGCATATGCTCGGCCTGGCAGATCGTGGCCACGCCATTGCCCTGGTATTGCTCGATGTCGACCACTTCAAGTCGATCAATGACAAACTCGGTCATGCTGCGGGGGATCAGGCCTTGGTAGCGCTGGCAAAAACGCTCAAGGCGCTCACGCGCAGTTCTGACATGACCTCCCGGCTGGCTGGTGACGAGTTTACGGTGCTGCTGTCCGGACTGGACAATCCCGGCGTCGAGGTGTGGTACCAGCGTTTGGCCGATCATTTCAGAGGTGAGCTGCGCGCAACGGGTTTGCAAGTAGATAACACCATCAGCGCAGGCCAGACCTGGTTGCAGAGCATGGCGGGCGATAGCATCGGCAAGGCGCTCGCCCGCGCAGATTACGCGCTCTATCAGGCCAAGGCGCGTGGCCGTGGCCAACTGGTGCTGGATGAAGCCGTTCGCGACAACAGTGAAGGGTAGAATCCGCGCATGTTTGAAAACTCCTCGCCCGCTCCATGATTGAAACCGACCGTCTGATTGCTCCCGCCCCCGTTAGCCCGCAGGAAGAGCAGGTCGAGCGCGCGCTACGACCACGTACATTGGCTGAATACGTTGGTCAGGCCAAAGCGCGCGAGCAACTCGAAATCTTCATCCACGCTGCCCGGAATCGAAGTGAAGCACTCGACCACGTCTTGCTGTTTGGCCCGCCAGGCCTTGGGAAAACCACGCTGGCGCACATCATCGCGCGCGAGATGGGCGTCAACCTGCGGCAGACATCGGGTCCGGTGCTGGAGCGTGCGGGCGATCTCGCCGCGCTTCTGACTAATCTGGAGCCGAACGATGTACTGTTCATCGACGAGATTCATCGTCTGAGTCCGGTGGTGGAAGAAGTGCTGTATCCCGCACTGGAAGATTTTCAGATCGACATCATGATCGGCGAAGGACCGGCGGCGCGCTCAGTCAAACTTGACCTGCCGCCGTTTACCCTGATTGGTGCGACCACGCGCGCAGGTATGCTCACCAACCCGCTACGCGACCGCTTCGGTATTGTCGCGCGGCTGGAGTTTTACTCGGCAGAGGAGCTGGGTTTTATCGTCCACCGTTCGGCAGGTTTGTTGCAGATGAATCTGGAAGAAGCCGGCGCGCTGGAAATTGCCCGGCGTTCGCGCGGCACCCCACGCATTGCCAATCGCCTGTTGCGGCGGGTGCGCGATTACGCTGAAGTAAAAGCGGAGGGTCACGCCACCGGCGCAGTGGCGGATGCGGCATTGATCATGCTCGATGTCGACCGTGCCGGCCTCGATGTGATGGATAGAAAACTGCTGTCGGCCATTATCGAAAAATTCATGGGCGGCCCGGTTGGACTGGACAACCTCGCTGCAGCGATTGGTGAAGAGCGCGACACCATCGAGGACGTGCTCGAACCTTATTTGATACAGCAGGGTTATTTGCAGCGGACACCGCGCGGCCGTATTGCTACACCGCTGACCTATCGCCACCTTGGCCTGGTTGCGCCGTCTGGTGATCCCGGCGCGGACTTGTTTTGAGTGCCGAGTTCGATTCGAGCGCCGAGTTCGATTTAAATGCATCGTTTCACTGGCCCGTCCGCGTCTACTGGGAAGACACCGATGCCGGCGGCGTGGTGTATTACGCCAACTATCTGAAATTCATGGAACGTGCGCGTTCTGAATGGCTGCGAGCCCTCGGCTTCGAGCAGGATGAACTTCGGCGCAGCGCGGGAGTCATGTTCGTGGTGCGGAAGGTGGAGGTGGATTATCTGTCGCCCGCCCGATTTAACGATGAGATTGATGTTGACGTCAGCGTGCATGAAGTCGGCCGTGCCAGTCTCAGTGTGAAACAGACGCTCACACGAGGCTCCACCCGGTTGGTTTCGGCGAAGGTCAGGCTGGCATGTGTCGATGCGCTGCACTTCAAACCCGTTAAAATACCCTCGCTCATTCTTCAAGCACTGGCCCAAGAAACGTGAACCCTGAACTCGGTCAAGACCTCTCGCTGCTCCACCTCATCATCAACGCCTCGTTGCCGGTGCAATTCGTGATGGCGATATTGCTGTTCGCATCAATGATGTCGTGGTGGTACATCTTCATCAAGATGTTTGCGTTAAAGCGCGCCCTCACTGTAACCGACAGCTTTGAAAAGGAATTCTGGGGCGGCGGCGACATCAATGTCATGTATAAACGGGTGGCTGCCGAACGCGAAAATGCGGGCGAAATGGAACGCATTTTTGAAGCGGGGTTTCGTGAGTTCATGAAGCTGCGGCAGCAGACCGGGCTGTCGCTTAACGTCATTATCGACGGCACTCGCCGTGCGATGCGTGCCACCTATCAGCGCGAACTGGATGGTCTGGAATCACACCTGGCTTTTCTCGCTACGGTGGGTTCGGTATCACCTTACGTGGGTTTGTTTGGCACGGTATGGGGCATCATGATCGCCTTCATGGGCTTGTCGAGCATGGCGCAAGCCACGCTCGCCCAGGTTGCGCCCGGTATCGCAGAGGCCCTGATCGCCACCGCCATGGGTCTGTTTGCTGCAATCCCTGCCGTGGTCGGATACAACCGCTATACGCACGACATTGATCGCCTGTCGAACCGCATGGAAAGCTTCATCGAAGAGTTTTCCAATATTCTGCAACGGCAAACGATCAAGGCTGGTTAGGCGGTGGCACGGAATCGCAAACTGGTTGCTCAGATCAACGTCGTGCCGATGATCGACGTGATGCTGGTGCTGCTCGTTATTTTCATGGTGACGGCACCCTTCATCAATCCGGGGCAGGTCGAACTGCCGAGTGTTGGCAAGACGTCACAAACCCCGTCACAGCCGCTTGAGGTCATCATAAAAGAGTCGGGCGAATATATCTTGCGCGACCGGGCTGCAGGCAACGCCGAGCAGGTTGTGAAGAAATCGGATTTGGCGGATGAAATTGCGGCTTTGCATCGCGCTACGCCAGACCAGCCCGTGGTGATTGCCGCTGACAAGAATGTTCGCTATGAAGAAGTGATGCACACAATGACATTGCTGCAACGGGCCCAGATCACCCGCATCGGATTGCTTGCCCGCCCGGCACCATGAATTTACCGGAAGACGCGCCCTTCGTCTCCCGTCCCGGCTCCAACCTTGCCGCGGGCGCCATGGCATTGGGTGTGCATGTGCTCTTTCTGCTGCTGCTGGTGTTTGGGGTGTCGTGGCAGACCCAGCACCCGGCGCCCGTGATGGTCGATATATGGGATGCGGTACCACCCCTGCCGTCGCCAAAGCCGCGTCCCCAGCCCAAAACCGACCCGCCCGCGCCTGTCAAATTGCCGGTTCCGGTCAAAGCTGAGCCCGTCCCGGTGGTCAAAGAAGTGCCGCCGCCCAAAGCGCCTGATATCGCGCTGGAGCAAAAGAAGGCTGATGCGGAGCGCGTGAAAAAACTCAAGGCGCTGCATGAGGCTGAACAAAAAGCCCGGGATGAAGCGGCACACACTGAAGCAGAAGCCATCAAGAAGAAACGCGAATTGCTGCGCAAAATGGATGAAGAGGCATTGTTGCAACGGATATCCGATGAAGACGCTGCCAACGAGACGCGACGCCTGAAGCAGGCCGAGGCCAAAGCAGCGGCGAGTAAACGCCAATCCGAATTGGACAAAGCAGTGGGCCAATTTCGCGACAAAATAAGTGCTACCGTGCGCGGCAATACGCGTCTTCCTGATAATCTGAAGGGCAATCCTGAAGTGCGATGTTCAGTACGATTGCTGCCCACGGGTGAAGTGCTGAGCATCAAAGTGACACAGTCGAGTGGGAATGTGGCTTACGATGAGGCCGTAGTACGGGCAATTGAAAAATCATCCCCGCTGCCTTTGCCTGCCGAACGAGATGCCCGTGCTGAATTTGTTCCGGAACTTTCTTTCGTCCATCGCCCCAAAGACTGAGCGTGATTGTTGACGCATACGACGCCACACGCGCTTCAGCGCGTAGTGGATCGGAGCCCTTTAGGGCTTTAGCGTCTTTAGTGCGTGGTTGTTGCCGATTTATCGGCTTTACAACCACGGCCTCCCCTTTATGCCCTTCAGGGTGCTTGCGGGGACAATCACGGTCTGCCTTTTATGCCCTCTGGGTGCTTGCAGGAAGCGCTTCGTGGCGGCTTCCGGTCAAGCGGGCTATGCTAGACTCAGTTTGATAATCAAGTACGTTTGACCGAGATTACCGTGCCCATGTTACGTACCCTATTACTTTCCCCGTTGTTGTTTCTTGCCTTTCTGAGCGCGTCGTTTTCTACGTACGCAGCCATGGAAATCCAGGTAATTGGTGGCGCGGCCAACAAAATTGACGTGGCGATGGTGCCATTCCAGGCTGCGGCGGGTCAGCCGATACCGTCACTGACGCAAATTGCGGGAGACGATCTGACACGCAGTGGCCAGATCAAGCTGGTTGATGTGAGCGGTACGCAGCAGCCAGTTGAACTCGCGCAGGTCAACTATGGCATCTGGCGCAGCAAAGGGGCAGAAGCCATGGTGATCGGCCAGGTCACAGCACTTCCCGGTGGTCGCTTTGAAGTCCGCTTCCGCCTGCTGGATGTCATCAAGCAAACGCAGCTGGCGGGATACAGTTACAACATTTCGGCGGAGCAGTGGCGCGCCACTGCGCACCAGATTGCGGACATCGTCTATGAAAAGCTGACCGGGACAGCGGGCATATTCAGCACCCGTATCGCTTACGTGCAGAAACAGGGGAAACGTTTTGAACTGCGGGTTGCTGATGCGGATGGGCAGAATCCGAAAACCGTGGTGCGTTCAAATGAACCGGTGATTTCTCCGATGTTTTCGCCAGATGGAAACCGACTGGCGTATGTGTCGTTTGAGGACAAAAAGCCGGTTGTCTATGTGCAATCACTGCAGGATGGCAGCCGCCGCAAGACAGCAGCCTTTAAAGGATCGAATTCTGCGCCCGCGTGGGCACCGGACGGCAAACGGCTTGCTGTGGTGCTCACCCGTGACGATGCATCACAGATTTACCTGATTAACGCTGACGGCAGTGGAGTCACCCGATTAACGCGGGGTGGCAGCATTGATACCGAGCCCGTCTTTTCGCCCGATGGACAGACAATTTATTTCACGTCCGACCGCGGCGGTAGCCCACAACTCTACCGAGTGGCCTCCAGCGGCGGTGAGCCCAAGCGTGTAAGCTTCAGTGGGACCTACAACGTATCGCCCACAATCAGTCCAGATGGTAAGCTTCTGGCTTATATCGGCCGAGATGAAGGCCGTTTCCGGGTAATGTTGCTTGATCTTTCGAGCGGACAGACGCGTGCCCTGACGGACACAACGCGTGACGAATCCCCCAGTTTTGCGCCAAATGGCCAAGCTGTTTTATACGCGACAGTTCAGGCTGG
>JAAFGW010000125.1 GCA_010365175.1 Sulfuriferula multivorans
CGGCCGCTACGCGGTGATGTGCCTGACGCAACAGGATATTGCCTGAAATCGGGCCTTCGAGCCGGGCTTTGAAGCGGCCCGATTCATCCAGCAAGACCAGCGATTTGCCTTCTTCCGCCAAACGATGCATGAGCGCGGGCGAGACCATGACATTGCCGAAGCAGACCACGCCGCCCAGATGGTGCAGCGGCACCTGGAGCTTTTTCTCGCGCTCGACGTCGATGCGCAAGGTGGCATTTTCGAGATGCGCGTAGGCCTGGGGCGTCATCACATAGAGGGTGTTCTGGATGGTATGCAATTTAGTCCTCGGGATTGAATAAATCACGTCGTTGTTGCCATTGCCGGGTACAGCTGGCAATGGCTTCGGGCTGGCAAATATCTTTCAGAGAGCATTCTTTACAGCGCGCGTCGTTTACAGGCGGCGGCAGCTTGCCCAACGCCAGCATCGCACGGATGGCCTCGGCGGTTTCCACAACAAGTTGCCGCAGCGCGGGCGTGATGTCCACCTCGCGCCGCCGGTGGCTGCTGGCGTGGAATATCGCGCCTTTTGGCACAGGTCGCCCCAGCATGTCTTCCAGGCACATCGCCTGGGCGGCGAGCTGGATGTCATCGTGCAGTTTTTGCCGTTTGGCCCCATGTTTGAATTCGACCGGATAGATATTGCCGTCCGGGTGAAACTCCACCAGATCGGCCTTGCCGATGAGCCCTAGCCGGTCGCTCCACAAAGGCAGCGCACGCTCGATCCGCACGCCGGATTTGATTTCGTAGCCCGGTGTATCGACCATATGGTGCACCGCCTGCCCACGCGCGGTGTGGATGTTGTCGGCAAACGCCTGCTCCAGATGGATCAGCCCGCACTGGCGTGGGCAGTACATCCAGTGCTGGAGGGCAGAGAGGGGAATCGGGTCTGCCTCAGTCACGTCGTGAGTGCTACCATATTTAACAGGTGGTCATTTCTGGAGAGAATCATGGCAGCGATATTGGAAGAGCTTGAAAACCAGGCTTTGCAACTTACCCCGCAAGAACGCGGCGAACTCATCCACCGCCTGATCATCAGCCTGGAAGGCACGCCGGAAGACACACCCGAAGCAATCGCCCAAGCCTGGGACGAAGAAATCGCCCGGCGCGTGGCGGATATGGACGCTGGGCGCACGCAATGGATTCCTGCCGACGAAGCCATGTCCAGAATCCGGGCCAGGATCGGCGCCGCTAAAACCGCTCATGCGGATTAGCCTTTCCGATGAGGCACAAGGCGACTTCGAAGCAGCGATTGACTGGTACCTCGAAGAACTCGCTTTCGCCGCTGCGGACGAATTCGCAGACGAGTTTGAGCATGCCCTGACACTGCTCGCCGGATTTCCGGATATTGGGGTAAGTGGCCGACACAAAACGCGGATATTCACGTTGCAAAAATTTCCCTACTCGGTGGTTTACCGGGTTTTTCCAGAGCATGTTCGTATCGTCGCGGTGGCTCATCACAGCCGCCGCCCGGGGTATTGGGCGGGGCGGCGGTAGTTTCTCAAATTTAGAATCCGTCGATTTCTTCCGGGGTCAGGTCTTCCAAATTGGATAGCGAGTAGCTTCCATCCGGCTTCACGGTGAGTGACCGATGCGCCCTGGCAGAAGAATACTGACCAGACTTACAGTTGTGCTTCCACCAGATCACCTTTAACACTTCCATGCTGCCCGCCGGGCGGGCAGCTGATTCATCGTTCTCGAATAGCTTTGGGAAAATCTGTTTGATGGTTTCGGCATCCGTATCGGAGAAACCGGTTCTCTCAGCGAGTTGTGGATTCATGCTGCCTTTGAATACATATACGCCATGATCGACGCGGTGCTTCATGCCCATGGTGTCGGAACCGCGCTTGGTGCCGTCGCCTTCGCCGCTGACGCTCTTGGTAATCTGGGTGCTGGTGATGTCGATTGGCTCGACGCTGAAGGCGGACTGGACGGTGACCGGGCCGCGAATGCCGATGGAAACACCCGTATCGCCTTCCTCATCGCTGCCGTCCTCTTTTTTCTTGCCTGCTTTTTTATTGCTCTTCAACGCGAAGAGTTGACCGAATGCGCGCACGTCAATCCATTTTTCACATGCAATCTTGGCGGTCTCGTCAGAGCCTAGTTTGTTTCCCAGAACAGCTTCAGCGCGTCCCCGCAAACTTTTTGCCTCATCGGCTTTTCGATCATCAGACTGGACGAATATCATGTTCCCGTCGTCGTTTTTACCATTGGCTACCCAGCGTTCAAGCAGTCGATCCCGGATTTTTCGTTTAATTGAAACATCGGTCATTTCCCCGAAATTCGAATAATCAGTGCGTGGGCGATTGCCGTTGAGTGGGTCGCCGTTGGGGTTGGCATTTTTGACGCGGAGGATGACAGCGAAGTCGATCTTGTTTTGTAGCGTGGTCATGTTGGTTTCCTTGGTGAGTTTATTCAGTGGGGGCGTCATCGTTGCTGGTGGGCTTATCCGTCTTGGGCGGATTTAACGCCTGCCGCTGGCAGTGATAGCCAAGCAAAAATTCGCCGGTAAGTTTGCTGTCGTCCATAAAGTCATCGCCCTGAAAGCTGGGTATGACCTCATCGAGCAATTTTTCCATCTCACGCAAGAAAGCCGGACGCTTTGCGCGAAGGCGTGACGTATAGGGCTTGAGCGCAGGCTCGATGATTCGCCAAGTGCTGGCCGGACGGTCGGCGAAGCGTTGCATCAGCTTGGCGGCGGTGGTGTCGCGCGTCTCGCCGCCGACATACAGCGCTCTACCTTCAATGTGTTCGGCGATGGCGAGTAGGCGGCCATAGAGATAATCCCGGGATGTCCGGTTGGTTTCCAGCGTCATTTGGTACTCCCTTTTCTTGAAAAACCCTTTGAACAAACCGCAGGCGATGCCGAGGTTTTTCTCCCATGCCCAATGTTCGAGGCCAACCCGGTTGCAGGTGCGGCGTACCGTCGATTCCACAAGGTCGCGTGGCAGAGGCTGACCATCGACGATGCAGGGTAGAAGTCTCTCGACCGTGGCTTTACGCAGTTTGTCATCCAGGCGGCGACCAAAGGCGGCTTCGGCGATGTCTCTTGGAGCAGGCGCGCCGATGAATCGAGATTCCTTGCCGAAGTTTTGTGGCCAGGCGAATTGTTCGTGCCAACTTTGAATACGATCCAGGAACTCGGAGCCTTGTAGTTCGCGGTAGTAGGTGATCGCCATGCGCCCAGGTGTTGCGGAATCCAGCCCCATGACGACGATGTCTTCTGTCGGGTCTAGCTTTGCGCGGTATCCTGCGATAGCTTTTTTCAGCCGAAGCGCAAAGGCTTGGCCTGCGTCACCGGTGTCGGGTTGTTCGATTTCTGGCTCTGGCATGAGCGCTTCTTCACTGCTGAGAAAAAGCGAGAGCGAGTCTTTGAACGGATCGGGTATGGGCTTTCCAGCAACAGCCCAGGTGACGATTACCTGTTCTTCGTTTCGATAGGCTTGCCGGTGGATGAGCCAGCGCAAGGCGTTGTGCGCTTTTTGGGTCACTTCGTAGCTGACGCCACTGGCTTGTTGACCCGTGCCATCGGTGAAGCGACCTCGGAAGGTATAACCCGAAGCATCGTTGGCGCTAATCAGCTTTGCACCGTCCCCTGCGTGGCGGAGACGCTTCGGATGGCTCATAGCAAGCGCTGCCTGCTCTTCTCCCGTCACCATGCATACGCCACGCAACACCTTGGTACTGGCATCGAATTTCGCCCAGGCTGCTTGCAAGGCCGCGTCTTCCCACACGGCTGTACACGGGTTGTTGGCTTCCCGGACGTGCCAACGAATGAAAGCATCGCCTTGGTCACGCTCCCCATCTTTGGCCGTCAGTAAACGAAAAATATCCGGAACCGGGTCTGTGCTTGACCAGCGGGTCAGCAGTTTTCCATCCGCGCCTGTATGAAGGACCTTTTCTGCGACCAGATCAGTCACTACTGAGCCTTTTTGGACGTATGCAAGCACCGCTTTAGCCTTGGGATGGCTGGAGTCAGATGCGCACCATGCGGAAAGCTGTTCTTCATATTCCTTGAAGAATGCAGGTTTGCTTCCCCCGTACCCGGAATAATCGGCGGCGCAGTACTGCACCTTGTCGCACAAGGGGTGCGGAGGTGGCGCTCTCCCCGTTCGTCCCGCCGATTTCTCAGTAGCGGGAATAATAGTCTCTTCTTTCTGGACGATCTTGGCACCCTTGAAACTGCCATCGGCATCCAATGTGATTTCGATGTGCGCATTCTGCTGGGTATGGCTAATCGGCACTAGGCTAACGGCACCTGGCGGCTCTCGCCCCTTGCACTGCTCATAGGTTTCGTGGAGTTTCTGAATCCAGCTCATGTCAGCACTCCAGTTCTGCGGCTTCGGCGTCTACGCTGCGTAGCTTGCCATTGCCGAATTTCTTGGTATCCATTTCACGCACGAACTTGCGGACAATATGCTCCTGGTCGTCTGGGCGCACAAAACGGATGCAGCCATCGACCATGGTCGGTCGCCAGAAACGGGCGTGGAGCTTGCCGTCACCTGTTTCGTCCGGGTAGTCAAAGCCGTGGAACATCAGGCCGAAGGCGAGTTCTCCTTCGCCGTCATAGGGGCTGGATTCTGACCCAAATGCGCAGGGCTCGACGTAGCCCTGGCAATCCCGCGTGCCCAGGAAAATATCTTGTCGTCCGCCACGCTCCAGCGTCCGCTGTGCGATGCAGAAGTGTTTGCCTTCGATTCGGTCATCTTCCAGTTCTGTCCGATGTTTGTTCCATTCGAAATGAGCACGTACCTGGTATTCCACGTCAGCCAGGAAGGTATAAATCGCGAGGTCGTTGCCACCACTGCTGAATTTCAACGGTTTAGTGCCTTTGGTCTGGGTTCGGATGCGCTTCATCACCCGCACTTCGTCGATGATCCAGATGAAGGTTGGCTTCCAGTAGATGGATTTGGCGATGCCCTTGAGCGCTTCGTAGGTGGGTATGTGGTACGAGCACTTTTCGCCACCGATCCGGGTCAGCGGGTCGGTGAACAGTGCGTGCCGCGCCGTTACCTTGAATTCGATGCTGTTTCTTTCAGCCATGCAGATTCTCCATTTTCCCCTCTGGGGTTTCGCTTAAACCAAATTCGGCGCTGTAGTAACGCTTATCAACCAAAAACAGGATGCCTGTCTCTTCCTGAATTTCATGCACTGCCTTTGTTTTCATCAGCCGCTCCAGAATATGTGGGAACACGTTGACGGTAAATTGTTGCGCCCGGCGCAGCAGGTCGAATTCTTTATCCGGCAGGTAGGCCGCGCACAATGTAGCGATGATCTCTTTTCCTGCTTCGCTGTACGGAACGATAATTCCGCGCGTGGGTGCATCGATGGACTTGAACGCTTTGGCTGCAGCCATGAATGACTGGCGCAGGTAGATGCTGGGAGCAATGCTCTTGATTCTGCCGTGCTCGAATGTGGCCTGCGAGTTGGTGGAGAGCAGATTGAGCAAGGTGTCGTCATGGCCGATTGTATTGGCAGAAACTGGGTAATCCATGTCATCGGCTCGGGCGAAAAAGTAATTCTGGTAATACCAGTTCATGGCTTCCAGGCCAATGCGGTTATTGCCGTATTTCGCAGGGTCGGCTTCGTAGTCGTCGAGCACGCGTTCGGCTTTGGTTTGCCCGGTTTCGATGTCCGGCAGACGGCTGAGATTTTCGTCTTTCGCGTTCACGATATGGACAAACCCTGTGTCGCGCAGACCATTACGATTGCAGCGCCCGGCGGCCTGTGCGATGGAGTCCAGTCCGGCGGTGAAGCGAATCACCGCGCCGAAATCCACGTCCACACCAGCTTCGATCAACTGGGTACTGATACATAAGGTCGGTTCCTGCTTTGCCAGGCGTTCCCGGACTTCGGCCAGAATGGCTTTGCGATGCGCCGGGCACATGCTGGTGCTCAGGTGGTAAACCGGAATAGCTGTCTGCTCTTTACACAGGCGGTAGATCGTTTGCGCTGACTTCTTGGTGTTGACGATGACCAGGCAGCTGCCCACGCGCAGAGCTTCTTCTCCCGCCAGAACGGCAATCTCATCCATCACCCAGCCGCCTGACTTACGGCGATTTTTGATTTCAACGCGATTCAAATCCTTAAATAGGCGCTTCACGTCCGGCATGAGTTCGCTATCGTCTTTGAGCCGGATCGCGCCTTTTTTGGTATCGACTTTGTCCAGTAGAGGCTGAGTCGCCGTGCATAGGACGATGGTGCTGCCGCAGTGCTCGGCGAGGAAGTTGATTGCGTTGTTAAACAGGTGAACGCAGTTGATCGGCAGGGTCTGGATTTCATCGAAGATCAGTACGGCATTGGCGAGCTGATGCATCCGCCGCGCGCCGCGTGTGCCTGCGCCGAACAGGGTTTCCAAGAACTGGATGCTGGTAGTGTAGATGACGGGCGCATCCCAGTTCTCAGAGAGGATTTTTCCGCGCCAGGTTTGCGCTTCGGGCGTGAGGTTGGAATGGTGTTCGAGAAGCACGCTGCCCGGTTCAGTGCCATCGGGTTCAAGAATGCGTCTTACAACATCCGCGTTCTGGTCGATTATGGACGTGAACGGAATGAAGTAAATCACCCGATCCATGGCGTGCCTCTGGGCATGGTGCAAGGCGAAACGCAGGCTGGCGAGTGTCTTGCCGCCGCCAGTTGGAACGGTCAGGGTGTAGATGCCTTTTCCCCGCGCCGCGCCATCCCGGCAGTGGCGCGAGATGTCTCGCCGTAGATGGTCAATGGGGTGTTTGGGTTCGAGAGTATCAAGGTGATTTTCCAGGCGGCCAATGAGCGTTTCCCACTCCGTGTAACGGCCACGCATTCTCAGTTTGGCCTGCTTCGGGCTCTCGAAGTCCGCCGTATCAATACGGTCGGCATCAATCAGACAACTGAACAGGAAGCGGACAAGCAGGCCGATTTGCTGCTGGGCCACCGTGCTTTTGTCGTCCTTGACGGGCGCAGCGCGGACGATTCTGGCAAGCGCTGCCTGTAAGTCGCGGAGCATTTCAGGCTGGCTCATCAACTCACGAGCACGGGAAAGAACTTTGTCATCGACCTTATCCAGTGCCTCGGTCCAATGACTGCGGTCATCGGCCTTGTTCATTCGTTTGCTGAATATATCTTCGCCCAAGCTGTTCGTGTCGCATGACAGGCAGTCGATCAAGCCGGAATGGTGAGAGGCGATGCACAGAGCGAGGATTTGCCCAACAATCTGTCCAAGTGGGCCGTGCTTTGAAAGCTCGCGCCAGGTGAATTGCGCGCCCGCCGTGGAATGGTCGATCTTGCCTTTCAATTGGGTCGCATCGACGTATTCCTCGTCCGTGTCCTGGTCGAGTAGGCCGGTGGCGGATTGTATGTAAGCCTGAAAGGCGCAGCTGTATTTTCCCAAGTCGTGCAACAAGCCAATCAACTCGCCGTGAGAAGCCAGGTTAAGCTTCGTTGCAAATAGTGATGTGAGCGTTGAAACACCCTGAAGATGGGCTTCAAGCGTTTGGACAGTACCGTTCTCACGCACATGCGCGACAAAAACTACTTGTTCCTCGCTGACCGTCGTGTCGGTGAAGCTACTGATGCTATCCATTCTGTGGTTTCTTACCTTACCCCTGAGCTTTTAAACATGTTACGCGCGCCCAGGCTCAAAACCTGAGCCCGGCGCCCTCCCTCGCCGATACTGGATTGCCGCCGCATCAAGCTGATTTTGGACAGCCTCACGCAGTTCGGGCGGCGATGCGACTTCTACATCCGCGCCGTATTTAAGGATGTCCATGATGAGTTCTTTGTCGCTGGAATACGGTACGTTCAGTTCAAACCGCCCATCGTCCAGCCAGCGGGTTGTTTGCTGCGGGTGCCAGGTTTCATGGGCAACCCAGCGGGCGCGGCGCGCGGTGAAATGCAGCACGGCGGTGGCGGTGGGTTTGCCGGCGAAGATGCCGTAAGCGCTGCCGAGTTCTTTGTCCAGGGTGGTGTCCGGGATGGCTTTGGCGGGTTTGTTCAGTACGCTTGCGTGGCGGATGGATTCGACGGCAAAGATGCGTAGCGCTTTTTTGTGGTGGCACCAGGCGTCGAGGTACCAGTTGTCGCGATAGTGGGC
>JAAFGW010000126.1 GCA_010365175.1 Sulfuriferula multivorans
CGTGTCCTGCAGAAGCTTGATTTGTTTCGCCAGATCCGGGACGGGTGTTGCGGGCAGGTGTTCGGCAAGCACCTGCAAGGTGTCGTGCAGTCCCTGAAACGCGTTGGCGGGCAGCACGGGCTGATCTTTCAGCTCGGTCAGGCCAGCCTGCATGGTGAGCAGGCTGCCGGCCAGATTGCCACTGTCTACCGAAGAGACATATTGCGGGTGTAGCGGTTGCAGCGTGTGGGTGTCGTACCAGTTGTAGAAATGGCCGCGGTAGCGTTCCAGTTTTTCCATCGAGGCCAGTGTGTTTTCAACGCGCAGCAGGAATTCTCCGGCTGACAGGTACCCGAAATCGTGCGCGGCCAAATCAGACAGCAGCGCCATGCCGATGTTGGTGGGCGAGGTGCGCGAGGCGATGGCCGGCGATGGATATTCCTGGAAGTTGTCGGGCGGCAACCAGTTGTCCTCTGGGCCGACGAAATCCGCGAAGTAGCGCCAGGTTCGCCGGGCCGACGTGCGCAGGAACGCCCGTTGATCGCCGGTCAAATCCGGTGCGGGGGTCACTATCGGCAGGCTGATCCACCAGCCGACGACGGGCGACACGAGCCAGAGCAGCAAGACAGGCGCCCAGAAGAACCACTCCGCCGAGCGGGCTTGCCCCAGCGGCCAAGCCCCGATCAAAACCGAGGCCAGCACGAGCGCCAGCGCCGGCGCGACCCACATCTCCTTGAAAAAGTCGGCCAACGACCGGCTGGCGTTGCGGATTGAGTAGGCGTGCAGTTGCCAGAGCATTAACCCGCGTTGCGTAAACAGCATCCGCAGGCCTGAGCGTGCGATCGCATCCAGGCAAATCAGTGCGTCGTAAGGCAACAGCACCACCGTCAGCAAAGCGTGCGCGAGGGGGCGCCCTGCAGACTTGCTGGACAGGATCAGGTGTACCAGCCAATCCCGTTCTTTGGGCTTGCGGATGAGATCAATCACGGTTCCCAGCAGGGTAGGTAACAGCACCACCCCAATGACCAGCAGCGTCCAGAACCACGCTGACCCCGGACCAAACAGCCACCCCCCTGCCAGCAGGACAAGCAGCGCCGGTGACACCAGGCTGCGTCGAAGGTTGTCGAACAGTTTCCACACCGACAAGGCGCTGAGCGGATTGGGTTGGCGTTTGGCTTTCGTTCCAGGCGGAGTGGTCGGTCCAGGCACGCGCGGCAGCAGCCAGCCGGCAAGCTGCCAGTCGCCGCGTATCCAGCGATGCCGCCGGCTGGCCTCGATGGCATAACTGGCCGGATGCTCTTCAATCAGGTCGACATCGGTCACCAGCGCCGAACGTGCATAGCCGCTTTCCAGCAAGTCGTGACTGAGAATGAGGTTCTCCGGAAAGCGTCCATCTACGGCCTGGCGAAAGGCATCCACGTCGTAGATGCCCTTGCCGATGAACGATCCCTCGCCGAAGATATCCTGGTAGACATCCGAGACTTCGCGTGTGTAGGGATCGATGCCTGACTCGCCCGCGAACAGTTTTGTAAAGCGCGACTGGCCTGCACTGGTCAGGCTGATTGACGCGCGGGGTTGCAGAATGGCATAGCCTTCGACAATGCGTTTTTTGTCAGGATCGTATACCGGGCGATTGAGCGGATGCGCGAGGTTGCCTATCAGGATACGTGCGGAATCGCGGGGCAGTTGCGTGTCGGTATCCAGCGTGATGACGTACTGGATCGAACCGAGAATGGCGGCATCACCGACAATCTCCGAGAATGCGGTTTTTGCTTCGCCACGCAGCAAGGCATTGAACTGCTCCAGCTTGCCGCGCTTGCGCTCATAGCCCATCCACACCCGCTCAACGGGATTCCATACCCGGGGTCGGTGAAACAGATAGAAGATGCTCGGGCGATCCTCGCGGTAGGTTTCATTGAGTGCCTGGACTGCTGCGCGTGCATACGCGAGCAAACTTTCATCATCCTGCAGTGTTTGCTCGGGTGCGTCACGGAAATCCGTCAGCAGGGCAAAGAACAGATTGGGATCGCGATTGCCGAGATAGCGGATCTCCAGGGCTTCGAGAAGATCATCAATATCGTGCGGCCCACTCAGCAAGGTGGGCACCACCACCATGGTGCGGTGACTATCCGGAATGCCCTTCGAGAAATCCAGCCGTGGCAACGCGCGCGGTGGCAGGAGGAGCGTAACCAGCTGGTTCACCAGCGGGACAGCCAGCGCCGAGACGCCAATCAGGCCGGTGATCGTAAAAAACCAGGTGCGCCAGTCACCCGGCTCGATCCCATTGAAAGCAGAAAGCACGCCCGCGGTCGCCAGGGCGGTGAGTAGAAGGATCGGGCTGAGGTAAAGAGCCAGGCGGAATCGCTCGCTCGCCCGTTTGGCCTGCAGTGTCCAAGGCAAACGGAAGCCTACCGCACGCTCCAGATCAGGTCGTCCGTGATCGATCAGGTAGTAACCGACATGCGCGCTGCGGTCATGGATACTTGCTCGCGCTGACGCAGTCTGCGCGAGCACAATGGCTTCGCGTGCCACCGCCCCCTCACTGCGCGAACTGCGCCTCGACAGATCTTCTATAACATGCCGGTAGCGGTCGCGCGTGGCGAAATCCTGGCTGGCGTACATCTCTGTCGGGTCTTCACGCAAGGTCTGTTCGACAACACTGAGCGACTCAACGAAATCCCTCCAGTCCATTGCGCCGATAAAGCGCAGGCTCCCGATGCTGTTGGCGATGGATATCTGGTTGGTCGCGGCCGTTCGGCCGGCTGCATCCGACAATTGCGTTGCAGTCACCCCCTGGTCGAGCAGCTTTTGCTCGACCCAGGTTTGAACGAACGCCATGGCAGGTCCATGCGCCTGAAGCCGTGCGTAAAACTCCTCCACAAATGGCGCGGTCAGCGGCACATCGGCACTGGCAAACTCGGCGAGTAACTGAATAAGCTGCTTGGGTTCACTTTCAGCCGTCGCGAGCATGCGGTCGGCCCAGGTGATCGCCGCGTCGATATCCTCGCGCCGACGGGCAATACGCAATCCTACGCGGCGCAGGTTTTCCAGCAGCGCCAACTGCAGCATGATTGGAAAAGCCCACAGTTCGCCCAGCTTCAAGGGTTCAGCAGTCTGGTAGGCGGCGATGAATTGGGTGGTGTTATCGCTGTCGACTCGCCCGTCCATGTGCGAGATCAGCTCCAACGCCAGGTCATAGCTTCGAGGGAAACCCGCTGACGGACCCCCCGCCAATCGCGGTAACTGCCGGCTGTAACCGCGCGGCAGATGCCGACGCGCCAGCCCGATCTGCTGCTCGATCAGATAGAAATTGTCGAGTAGCCAGGCCTCGGCAGACACGATCCGTTGTCCAGGTATGACTGCGGCTGTCACGACGTCATAGGCCGCCAGCAGAACGCGCGCATTGTCTGCCAACCGTGGCAGCAAATGGTCTGGCCCCGGATTCGGATCGATTTTATGTTGGCCAGCCAGCGTGACCGCGTGACGCTTCAGTTGCTCAATGCTGAACAGCTCCGAGCGCAGCAACTCGGTATCCTGGTCGTTCCGCAGCGTATTTCGTGAGCGTGGCGGAAATCCGAATTCTTTGAATGTTATGACACTCTCCTTGTGCATATACGACGCCAGCAACGCAGGGTTGAGTCTCGCGCTGGCCTATGCCTGGTGTTGGACGATCAGAGGGAATGCAGACGGACCAAACCCAAGCGAGTTGCCTGTCGAAAGCCGTCTCTTTAATACTTTCTATTTTTAGCAGGAATTACGCTTCCAAGGCAGAAAAAATAGCTCGATGAAGCCGAATCGGGATGCTGGCCGACACACCCGATAGATGTTTACTGACACGGCCTGTCATAGAACAGCGCAGAACGGACAAAAACTGCAGCACGTCGCTGTCAAGGTTTTGGGTCTTGTTTTCTTGGTAACGCCGCATTCGATGCACGCCATGATCTTCATCTTAACAAAAGCAGTCAAAAAAACATGGCAGGCTCAAATCGGCCTTGCCGCTGGTCTGGATGGTCGATGCGGCGCGACATGGGCGGTTCTGTTCGAAAATCACCAATACTGTCGAAAGCCTTACAACTTCGGTTGCAGGACGCACGGTCATGCGCGTACAACACGTGGAATTCATGGCCATTATGTTTCAGGCGTGGTTATTGCTTTTGATTATATCTGTTTGCCGTCGATGATCGCGCGGCCGGTGAATCAAGCTAAGGAAGCGCGGTCTCTCGAACGTGCATCCATTTTCAGAATAATGCGGGTGGAGAAAAAATTGACATGGCGAAAAATATGAACAGAACGCAGAACGAACGGCGCAGCGCAGATACGTTGATTGTCATTGACAGGCGCAATGGAAAGTCATGGCTGTATGGCCAGATAATTCTTTTTTTTGGCTTGTTGACTACTGTGTTATGGCTGCTCATCGACTGACAGGGCGTTCATCTCGATACTCCGGTAGGCTGCCGCGCAGTGGGTTCGGGGCGTGGTTCCGGATGGGCGCTGGGTGCGCGCTGTCGATTCAAGTCGTCGCATACGCGTCCTGCGCTGTGTTCAGTAAAAGAAAAAGCACCCAGGCCGTAAAGCGCTAGGTGCTTGAAAATACTGGGGTGGACGATGGGGCTCGAACCCACGACAACAGGAATCACAATCCTGGACTCTACCAACTGAGCTACGTCCACCATTGATGTTGCCAGCATGACTGACAACGAAAAAACTTTGGTCTGCCCGACAGGAATCGAACCTGTAACCCCCAGCTTAGAAGGCTGGTGCTCTATCCGGTTGAGCTACGGGCAGAGATTCTTTCATCGGGCACTATTATAGGGGGGTGGTCGGGGTGAGGGGATTCGAACTCCTGACATCCTGCTCCCAAAGCAGGCGCGCTACCGGGCTGCGCTACACCCCGAAAATCTACTTATGCAATCCTGCCGCATTTCGAAGAAGCGAGACTATACATGGGCAAAGTGCTTGTGGTCAATTTTAGCTTGAGTAAAGGGGGTGGTTTCCGGGAAAATCACGCTTTTGCTTCAGGGTTGTCTTGATGAGCGCACGTATTCTCGACGGTAAGGCCATGGCTGACACCATCCTCGCAGTGATTCACGACAAGGTTGCCGAACGCGAGGTGCAGGGCAAGCGCGCGCCCGGTCTGGCGGTTATTTTGGTGGGGGACGAGGCAGCTTCCGCGGTGTATGTGCGTAACAAGAAACGGGCCTGTGAGCGGGCGGGCGTGACTAGTGTGTCGCATGACCTGCCCAGCGCGACCACACAGGATCAACTGCTGGCGTTGATTGATACGTTAAACGCCGATTCGGGCATAGACGGCATTCTGGTTCAGTTGCCGCTGCCGGCGCATATCGATACGGAAACGGTGATCGAGCGTATCCGTCCCGACAAGGATGTGGACGGCTTCCATCCCTATAACATTGGCCGGCTGGCAGTGAAAATGCCCACGCTCCGGCCATCCACGCCGCGCGGGATCATGACAATGCTGCGTGCCACTGGCGAGATACTGCGGGGCAAGAACGCAGTGATGGTCGGCGCTTCGAATATCGTCGGGCGGCCGATGAGCCTGGAACTGTTGCTGGCCGGCTGCACAATAACCGTGTGCCACAGCGCCACGCGCGACTTGGAAAACTTTGTGCGATCCGCCGAGGTGCTGGTGGTGGGGGTGGGGCGACCCAAAATGATTCCGGGTGATTGGATCCGCGATGGCGCAATCGTGATCGATGTCGGGATTAACCGCCTGCCCGACGGCAAGCTGGTTGGCGATGTTGATTTCGATTCGGCGAAGGATCATGCCGGCTGGATCACCCCGGTACCCGGCGGGGTGGGACCGATGACCGTGGCTACCTTGCTGGAAAATACGCTCGAAGCTGCGCTGATGCACAATCCCTGAGGCTAGCCCCAAGGGTGGTTGGACAGGTTCAGATCAGCTCTGGTGTAGTGCCCTCAAGTACGCCACATCGACAAACGGCTGATTGAGGTCAGCGCCAGCGATTTGCCGATTGGGTGCACTGGGTTCTCCCAGATCGGACAGTACGACGGAAGCACCGGTGAAATCGTGATCCAGTGTGTAGTCGTTGACCGTCACCAGTGTTTTCAGACCCGCGCCCAGGCTGGAACGCAGACCATTCTCCGAATCTTCGAATGCCAGACAATCGGCTGGATTCAATCCCATTTTCTCCAGCGCGTATTGGTAGATGTCGGGCGCGGGCTTCTTCGACGGCACAATATCGCCCGCGGCAATGACTTCAAACCAATCTTGCGTGCCTGAACCCAGGCTGTGCTCCAGCAGCACAGTGACATTTTCTGGCGTGGTGGTCGTGGCAATGCCCAGCCGCAGGCCGGCCGCACGCGCCTCGTTCAGCAGCCGCTTGACGCCGGGCCGCATCGGGATGCCCCCCTGCGCGGCAAGGGCCGTGTAGTGGCGGGTCTTGGCTTTGTGCAGGTCGGCCACCAACTCCGCGAAATTGTCCGGTTTTCTATAGTCCGGCCGAAAGTGGTCGATATAGTGCTTCATGCGCTCCTTGCCACCGGTGACGGCGAGCAGTTTGCCGTAAAGCGCGACATCCCAGACCCAGTCTAGTCCGGCGTCCTTGAAGGCCTGGTTGAAGGCGGGGCGGTGTCCGTCACGTTCGGTATCGGCAAGTGTGCCGTCGACATCAAAAAGCAGAGCAAGTAGGGTCATATGGGTTGCAGTAGATAAGTGATTCTGATATTAAGTCGGGTCGGGTTTTCCCGGATTAAACTGAGATCTGTATTTTCGGAGAGAGCGAGATGGCTGAAACTTTGATGCGCTTCGAGCCTTACAAGGCGAAAAAGAGCGAAGAATACATGAACACGAAACAGCTCGAGCATTTTCGCAAAATGCTCGAGGCCTGGAAAGCCGAGCTTTCCCAGGACATCGATATCACGCTGCATTCCATGCAGGAAGAACAGACCGTGTTTGCAGATCCCAATGACCGCGCCACGCAGGAATCAGACATGGCGCTTGAATTGCGAAATCGTGATCGCGAACGCAGGTTGATCAAAAAGATCAATGAAACCATCAATAAAATCAAAAGTGGCGATTACGGGTATTGTGAGTCTTGTGGCATCGAAATCGGTCTGGAGCGTTTGCAGGCACGCCCAACAGCATCGATGTGTATTGACTGCAAAACACTTGAAGAAATCCGTGAGCGACAGGTTGCACGATAAGGCTTGCTCATGCAGCGTCCCATCCGCCCCTGAACTGAAAAATGACTCTTGCCATGAAAAATACTGACGAATTCGATCGCTACTACGATGGTTTGCTTTACAGCGTGATGCGCTGGGATCAGTTGACGGCATTCTGGCAAAAAATTGATGCTGATGCGGGTTGGTATCTCTACGCGGTAGGGCAAGATCTTCCAGATGTACCATCAACCGGCGGAAAGGTGCAGCAGTTTACGCGCGAGTTGGATGAGTTATTGCGTCGTGATCACCATGAAGACTATTGTGCAATCGTGTATGCAGACAATCTGGAGTCCCCCAACTTCATCAAAATATACGACCCCAACCACCTCGGGAGTTCATGTGGGTCCAGCGCAACCAAGTCAACCGTGCTTCCGGGCTGGTTGATGAGCCGGACGCCGCCACGTGAACTCAAAATTCGAGGCGTGGTAACCGGCCAGCGAAAACGTTGGTGGCAGAGCTTTTTGAGTACGACAGCATAAAAAAACCGCGCCCGAGAGCGCGGTTTTTTGTAGCCAGAAAAAATTACTTCTTGGCGGGCATTGCCGGAGCAGCTGCTTCTGCTTTTTTGGCATCAGCCTTGGCATGCTTCTTTTCCAACGCAGCGGTAGGCTTTTCAGCGGCAGCAGCGGTAGCAGCGACTGCAGCAGGTGCTGCCGCAGCGGCGGGTGCAGCCTTGCTTGCGTCAGCCGCAATGGCGGACATGCTGAAAGCACCAACAATCGTTGCGGCGACCAGGGAAGACATCAGTTTGCTCATTCATTTCTCCAGTTTTATCAAGTGAGTTTTTATGCAATCGCGGATTGCAAGTGCATAACGTTGACTATGCGACGCGATACTTACATGAACCTTACGTGTTCCCACTTGCACCAGGCATTTTTACTATAGCGGG
>JAAFGW010000127.1 GCA_010365175.1 Sulfuriferula multivorans
GCTCTTTCTTGATGCCTTCGAGTACATTATTCTTCTTGCCTGATGTCATGGTTTTGCCTTCGTTAAGTACTCAACGAAAAGCTTACAGGATCAAAGCATGGTGTCTGATAACAATTATTCGTATGGGCAAGTGCACCGAAAACATGTCTGAATCTTGTGAAAACTACGCCGTAGAGCGCTGGTTACACCAATGAAGCTACGCAAGCTTTCGATCTGGTTCTCAGTGGGTGTGCTGCTGGTATTGGGCACCAACATGGCGTGCATCGTGCTGATCGATCAGGCTTACAACAGGATGATGGCCGCGCAGGAGCACCGGCAAAAGTCCATCCAGGTATCCAACGAACTGCAACAGGAGACCGAGCAACTGACACGGCTGGTGCGCGCTTATACAATTACCGGCGAACCACGCTATCTGTTTTATTACTACGACATTCTTGCGGTTCGCCAGGGTGAAAAGCCGGCGCCGACGATGTTTAATTCAGCGACTTATTGGGATGATGTGATTGCGGGACGCATTCAGTATGCGCCGCCCACACAGGGTGAACGGCATGTATTGAAGGATCGGATGCGTGCCTTGGGTTTCAATGCGCAAGAGCTCAAGACACTAGAACAGGTGTTCGCGGCCACCGAGGCCATGAAGCAAACCGAGCAAATTGCCTTTGCCGCAACACAGGGGCTGTACGACCCGGATCTGCAGGATTTTGTTTCCGATGGGACGCCTCGCCTCGACTTTGCCAGCAAACTGGTGCACAGCAAAAACTACAGCGTGTTGAAATCCGACTTGGCACACGCTGTTAATAAGCTGAAGGAACAGGTCAGCAGCCGCACCCAGAGCGAGGTAGCGCAAGCGACCGAACGCTTGCAACGACTCATTGCCGTGTTGCTGGTGAGCATGGTCGTCACGATCAGCCTGGTTGTGTTGGCGCTCATTACGGTGCGCCGCCAAGTACTACAGCCGATTGAGCGACTCAGACTGTCTGCAGACAAACTGACCGCAGGCGACTATTCCAGCCGTTCACACTCAGGTTTGAGCCGCGGCGAGGGTGTCGAAGAATTAGCCGTGCTGGGCGAGACATTTGACACTATGGCGCTATCCATTGAGGCCGATATCGGACGTCGCCAGGCGACACAACTCGCATTGGAAGAGGCGCGCGATCAAGCGCAGAACGCGACCAGGGCAAAGTCGATGTTCCTGGCCAACATGAGCCATGAAATCCGCACGCCGATGAACGCCATCATCGGCATGGTCTATCTGGCCCTGAAAACCGATTTGAATGCGCGTCAGCGCGATTACATTTCCAAGGCCCACGGCGCTGCCAGGATGCTGATGGAGATCATCAACAACATCCTGGACTTCTCCAAGATCGAAGCCGGCAAGCTGGAACTGGAACACAGCCGCTTCCTGGTCGAGGAGGTCGTCGCTAACGCACTGACTTTGTTGCAACAGCGTGCCTATGAAAAAGATGTCGAACTGCTGTTTGACGTAGGGAATCCCCATCTATTGGGCGAGAACGGCGCCTTGCTGGGTGATGCGTTAAGACTGAGCCAAATCCTCACCAACCTGTTGGCCAACGCGATCAAATTCACCCATCACGGTCATGTGAAATTGGCGGTAAGCCTCGAGGATCAGGACAGCGAATCGATGATGCTCCGTTTTTGCGTCAGTGACACCGGCATCGGCATGACGGACGAACAGGTGGAGAATTTGTTCCACGAGTTCACCCAGGCGGATGGTTCGATCACCCGAAAATATGGGGGGACCGGTCTGGGGTTGGCAATTACCAAACGTTTTATCAGTCTGATGGGTGGAGACATCGGGGTGGAGAGCAAGCCGGGTGTAGGCTCACGCTTCATTTGCACCGTTCGTTTCTTGCGCGCGCCGCAACGCGCGCCGGTCCCGCTGCATCTACCCGGCGTACAGAATCTGCGCGCTCTGGTCGTGGACGATCAAGACGAAGCACGTAGGGTATTGGTGAATATGCTGCGCCAATTTGGCGTAGGCCAGGCGCTGGAATCCGGTATTGATAGCGCCACAAATGGAAAGACCGCGCTTGAAATGATTGAACAGGCGCGACAAGCGGGACGCGCTTATCATCTTCTGATGCTGGATTGGGTCATGCCCGACATGAGCGGTGAGCACGTCTTGCGCAGACTGCATGAACATCACTCCGATATGCTGCCTGTGCCGGTTATCGTCTCCGCCTACGATACGGATGCGATGCACGATACTCTCACCGGATTAAATGCACGTCTGTTTCTGTCCAAGCCATTGTTGCCCGAGGCGCTACGGCATTTGCTGAATGAAGTAACAGGTCATGCCTCCACGATCAAACGTAAACTCCTCATACCGGAATCTGGCCTGGCCGCACAGGTTCCGCCCGCATCGCTGCCGCAAGAAGAGAACACAGCGTCAAAGGAAACTGCCCTGTCAGGCCAATGGCCGGACTGTTTGCCCCGGCTTCGCGTGTTGCTGGCGGAGTGCAGTGTTGAGGCGGTAGAACTTTGGCAAGCCAACCAATCCGAATTTGCAAGCAAGATGCCAGTACAAACCGTGCACCGCATCTCGGTAGCGCTGGATCATTTCAACTTTGATGTTGCCCTGACTTTGTTGCCAGAGAGCTGAAGCGATGGAGAACAATCCCATGCCTGCCGAGACTGAACGCGCGACCGTCTTGTTGGTGGACGATGTCCCCGCCAACCTGAGTCTTTTGAGCAATATTTTGCGCGATGACTATCGAATCCAGTTAGCGACTAGTGGTGCCAAAGCCCTGGAACTGGTGGCGGCCGGCGCACCTGATTTGATTCTGCTGGATGTGATGATGCCGGACATGGATGGCCATGAGGTCTGTAAACGCCTCAAATCCGACCCCAAGACCCGCGACATTCCGGTGTTATTCGTCACGGCTCAAAATCAGGTTGAGGACGAGGAACTGGGCCTGACGCTGGGCGCAATGGATTACATTCACAAGCCAATCAGTCCACCCATCATCAAGGCGCGGGTACGAAATCACATTGCCCTGAAACTGCAAACTGATGCGCTGAAGCGTCTTTCGCTTTTCGATGGTCTGACCAACATTCCCAATCGCCGCCATTTCGATAACACCATGGATAACGAGATGCAACGCGCGCTTCGGACGCAACATCCCCTGTCCCTGTTGATGATCGACGTGGATTACTTCAAGCCGTTTAATGATTGTTATGGCCATGGAACGGGCGACGCGTGCTTGATTCAAATCGCCCAGGCCATGCAGGCTGCCATGAATCGTCCAATGGACTTATTGGCGCGATATGGTGGTGAGGAGTTTGTCACGCTGCTGCCGGGAACGAACCTGGAAGGCGCCTGCAAAGTAGCAGAAGCGTTGCGCCAGACTGTGGCCAACTTGCACATCCCCCATGCCCTGTCTCCGATTTCCGACCACGTCACTATCAGCATCGGGGTGGCCTGCCGCACGCAGTCCGACCCAAAATCGACGAGTTATTTGCTGAGACGGGCCGATCAGGCGCTCTACCAAGCCAAGCAAACGGGACGAAACCAGGTCCGCTTCAATACATAAAAAAAGGAAATTTGTATGAAAATAATTTGGCAGAGTTCACCTTGGCTTGTCGTGTTTGTTTTGGCGCTGATTGCCTGGAAATTCCCGCCGTTGCTGCCATGGATACTCCTGGCGGTGACTATGTTCATGTGCTGGTTCATACCCAGGCGAGGTCTGATTGGCCCTGTGTGCTTGCCGGCAAACGATGCCTTTCTACCCGCCGAGAAGGTTCAGTGGTGGTATTGGACAGGGCATCTGGAAACCGAAGACGGACAGCGCTTTGGCTTTGAGGTGGTCTTTTTCACCTTCGATGCTTTTCTGTTCATGCGCGATCAGTTGGTGCAAGCAGCCATAACCGATGTAAACGGCAATCGCATTGAATTCAAGGAATGTGTTGAATTTCATCTCCCCGACAAAACACCCAATGGCTTTAAGCTCAGTTCCGACGCGGACAAATCAGTCACCGCCACGGGCGGCAATGGCACGGACCATTTGCACAGCGCTATAGGCGACTACGTACTGGATATTGACTTGCAGTCGACCAAAGCACCCGCGCTGCACTACGGTGGCGACGCGCATCCCTATATTTTTGGCGGCTACACCTACTATTACTCGCGCACCCACATGGCGACAACCGGCACTTTGAGCATCGCGGGAAAATCCTACAAGGTCACGGGAACCAGCTGGTTTGATCGCCAATACGGCGAGCTGTTTCAAGCCATCAACCAGGGCTGGCAATGGTTTGCCATCGAACTGGCAGACAATCGCCAGATCATGCTGTTCGACTTCAACGGCGACGATGCCACCGTTGAAAAATCCGGCTCAATCACCGATGCCGAAGGCCACACAACGAATCTTGCTGCCCATCAATTCGACGTAACGGTTCTCGGCCATTGGACCAGTCCCAGAACAGGATGTGTCTATCCTTCCGGTTGGACGGTCACAATCGGAAGTGAAACGTTTACTGTGCAGCCCAGCGTCCAAGACCAGGAACTATGCGGACACCATAGCTTCTGGGTCGGCCCTGTGTATTGGGAAGGCGCGTGTGAGGTCAGCGGCGAGCTGAGCGGAAAAGCCTATGTCGAGCTCAATGGCTACTGTAAATGCCCCAAGCCCACAATTTGAGCCGCGATCCAGGGAAAAGGACTACCCATTATGATGTTCCAGGTACTAATGTAATAATTCAAAAAAATAAAAGACGGAGATGGACTGGTTCTCAAGAAAATCAGCCGACTTTTTTCCAGACTCAACTCTGACCCTAGCCATGCAACAACGGTTGCGTAACCGCATTCACTCGCTTGCTTGCCTCCTGTTAAGTGCGGCAAGCCTGTCTGCGCACGCCGTCGATTTTTCGCTGTCTGGCTACGGCACGATAGGCTATGCGCAGTCTGATCAGGACAACACCTATCAGCGGTTTATTGATAACAAAGGCAGTTTCAAGCGCGATACCGTTCTAGGCGCGCAATTGAGCGCCCGCTTCAATCCTGAATGGAGCGCAACCGTCCAGGCCAAACTGGCACCCGCCGCAGACAGCGATCAGGATGTCAAAGCGACGCTGAGCTGGGCATTCGTATCGTTTCGGCCCACCGACGACTGGCTGTTTCGCGCTGGGAAATTGCGCATCCCGTTCTACCTGAATTCCGAAAACACGGATGTCGGCACCACCTTCACCCCTGCCCGCCTGCCCATCGAGGTGTATTCAACCGCCGCTACGGTGGATTTTGTTGGCGCCTCGTTCGCCAAGACTTGGCAGCTCAAAGATAACGAACTGGTACTCGATGGCTATTGGGGCAAGGCCAATGACGCTTCGTGGCGCTTTTATGCGCGCGATCCCTATAACCCACTAAACCCACTGCTCCCCCAACTGACGCCAGACGGCCAATCTGGTGAGTTCTTCGCCAAGCTCAATACCGAATCCAAAGGCTTGCGACTGAGCCTTAACCAAGGGGGAAACACATTTCTCGTGGGGATTCATCGCGCCGAGACCACGCCACGAGACAGCACAAACCTGGGGCCTTCGACCTACGTGCCGGTTTCGGATCCGTTTTTTAGTGCGGGTACCGTTTATCTGCCAGCTGCAAACACGTACAAAATCACTACTACCACTGCCCATCTGGGCGCGAGCATCGATTTGGGACACGGCTTTCGCACAATCGGTGAATACGTCAGGCGCAAGAACGCTGGTTCAACCCTTTCCCCCGACAGCAAGGGCTTTTACCTGACCTTGGAGAAGGAAGTCGGTCATTGGACTCCCTACCTGACCTACGCCAAGCTCACCACCAAAAACCGCGATCTGTATCAGGCAGTGAGCAGCGCGCAGCCACTCCACCCCATCTGGAACCCTGTTGAACGGGCGCTGGCCGATGTCATCGTGGTCTATGACCAGCAATCATGGGCGCTGGGCACGTCCTACACGATCGACAGCAAAAACAAGATCAAGGCCGAATGGTCCGTAGTGGAAACGGGTCTGGCGTCCAGTTTTGTTGATGCGCCACCTGGTGGTGAATCAAGCGATCAGCACATCAATGTGTTTTCTCTCTCTTACAACTTTACGTTCTGAGGGAGACAGCCATGATGAAAACAAAACTCAAGCTGATCTTCACCCTGCTGGCATTTTCGCTATGTGAAGCACATGCGCAAAACGTGATCATCATCGGCCATCCCGGCTTAAACAAGCTCAATACGACTACGGTACAAAGAATATTTACCGGGAAAGCGATCGAGGTAGACGGAGTGCATGTCACTGCGATCAATCTAAAGTCGGGTGCGCTACGGGATCGTTTCCTGCAACGCTACCTGAACCAGGACGATGACAAATACATCGCTTATTGGACGGTGCGCCGCTTCATCGGAAAAGGCATTCCACCCAAAGAACTATCGAGTGCCGCCGAAGTGATCGACTTTGTGCAAAACACACCCGGTGCCATCGGATATATCGATGAAAATGAATTAAAACCGGGTTTGAATGTAGTGAGCCGTTAAGCAAACAGGCCTGAACAACAGGAGACCGCTCACACCACGGTTCTCACTCCATGCTTACGCATCATCCCATTAGCTCGCACCCCTGGCTGTCAGGACAATAGTCAATGAGCATCACTCCATTCCAGTCGCTCGCCTGTCCATTGGACAGCACGCCGTTGCATTGCAGCGGCTCCGCCTGGCGCTGCGCTTCGGGCCACAGTTTTGACATCGCCAGTCAGGGCTACACCCATCTATTACCGGTTCAAAACAAACGCTCTCGCGACCCAGGCGACAGCAAGGAAATGATCGCGGCGCGTCGACGTTTTCTCACGGCCGGCTTTTACCAGCCGATTGCGGCTGCGGTCAGCCGGGCCGTGCTGGCCGATCTGCCCACTGGCGTAACAAGCAGTTGCCTCGATGCCGGATGCGGCGAGGGCTACTACCTGCGCCAGTTGGCCGTAGCGGTTCCGGATGACCAAACGCTGGCCATTCTGGGGCTGGATATTTCCAAATGGGCCGTATTGTCGGCCGCGAAACAGGACAAGCGCCCCACCTGGGTCGTGGGCAGCAACGCCAACCTACCGGTGCTGTCGGGCACGCTGGATCGCGTGCTGTGCATGTTCGGCTTCCCCATGTATGCGGAGTTTGCGCGGGTGCTGAAGCCAGGCGGCCAACTCGTGCAGGTCGATTCCGGGCCCGATCATCTGCGCGAACTGCGCGAAATCATTTATCCCAGCCTGAAACCGGAACGCACGGCCGAGATGCCCACACCGAAAGGCTTCAGCCGCCTGCCCACGGAAACGGTGCGCTTCTCGATTGACCTAACGAGTGCCGCGCAGATTGCCGATCTGCTGACCATGACGCCGCATCTCTACCGCGCCAGTGCCGAGGGCCGCGCACAGGCCGCGGCGTTGACGGCCCTTTCGCTCAGCGTGGATGTGCGCCTGACGGGTTTTGAACGGGTTCCCGATTAGACATGATCCGGCGTTAGAAATAATCCTTGAGCAGAAAATACTTTCGTAGAATTGAGAGCCAAGCGCAAATTTTCTGACGGGCCTCACTCGCAGACCAACAACCCAAAATGTCACGCCGCTTCCACCTCACCCGCTCACACGCCATCCTGCGCATCAAGCGGAAACTCGAACAGGATGCCTTCCCGCGCGTCCAGATGAGTCTGATCGTGGGTCTCACCGGCGCGGCGGGTCTACTGTTTTCTTACCTGATGCTTGAGACTGGCATCACCAGCATGACGCTGCGTTACCCGCTGGCCCTGCTGCTGGCCTACGGCGTTTTTCTTGTTCTGCTGTGGCTTTGGCTGCGCACCAAGGCCGAAGATTACGTGGACATTCCTGATTTTTCCGGCGGGGTACCGGGCAGGTCGGGGGGCTGCACACCGGCATTCGATGGCGACGGCGGCAATTTC
>JAAFGW010000128.1 GCA_010365175.1 Sulfuriferula multivorans
ACGTGGAGCGGCTTGTCGATCTGGTCGGGCGCGTCAGCAGGGAGGGCGACACGGTCTGCGCGCGGGCTTTTCAGGCCAGCATAGGTTGCGTCGACGTCGTTCGCGGCAGCCTGCTCTGGACCAAACCGGCTAACGGCGCGCAAGGCATTCATGGCGACGATCGCCTGCTGTTCGGCACGGAAGCCGATGGCACGGTCATTGCTTGGCGACGTAGCGACGGCGAGCGTGCCTGGTCTACAGATCGCCTGCGATACCGGGGCCTGACGGCGCCGCTGGTCGTCGGGCGTTCCGTGGCGATTGGCGATTTCACCGGATTTATTCACCTGCTGTCGCGTGAAGATGGGTCCCTTCTCAACCGCTTGCCGACTGACGGTTCGGCCATTGCCGCAGCCCCTGTGCTGGCCGGCAATACGCTCATAGCGGTCACCCATAACGGCGGCGTTTACGGCTTTCAGCCTGAATAAGCGCAGCCCTTTCAGAAACTTTATTGATGAAACCTGTCATTGCGTTAGTCGGCCGCCCGAATGTGGGCAAGTCGACACTTTTTAACCGGCTGACCAAGACGCGGGATGCGATCGTGGCCGACTTGGCCGGACTGACGCGTGACCGTCATTACGGCAAAGGTAATCTGGGCAATCACGAGTACATCGTCATCGACACTGGCGGTTTCG
Organism: Sulfuriferula multivorans; assembly: GCA_010365175.1. Taxonomy (GTDB): domain Bacteria; phylum Pseudomonadota; class Gammaproteobacteria; order Burkholderiales; family Thiobacillaceae; genus Thiobacillus. Next base: position 672 of record JAAFGW010000128.1, read on the forward strand.
AGCCTGATGCCACGACCGGCATTTACAAGGAGATGGCCAAGCAAACCCGGCAGGCTGTCGCGGAAGCTGATGTGGTGGTCTTTGTGGTCGACGCCCGGGCTGGCATCAGTTCGCAAGACCATGACATTGCCAATTACCTGCGCAGGCTGGGCAAGCCGACTGTGCTGACGGCCAACAAGGCGGAGGGCATGACAGACGGTATCAAGTTTTCCGAATTTTTCGAATTGGGTTTGGGCGAAGTGCTGCCGGTTTCCGCTTCTCATGGGCAGGGGATTCGTACCTTGGTGGATCTTGCGCTGGCACCACTCCATTTGCCGGACCCCGACGAAGACGCTGAACCGCAGGACCCCTCCGTCATCAGGCTTGCCGTGGCGGGGCGGCCCAACGTCGGCAAGTCCACGCTCATCAATACCTGGCTGGGCGAGGAGCGTCTGGTGGCGTTCGATTTGCCCGGAACCACGCGAGATACCATCTCCGTGCCTTTTGAGCGGGCCGGGCAAAAGTTCGAGCTGATTGATACCGCCGGGCTGCGTCGCAAGGGCAAGGTTTTCGAAGCAATTGAGAAGTTTTCTGTCGTCAAGACCTTGCAGGCCATTGAAAATGCCAACGTCGTCTTGTTGCTGCTGGACGCCACGCAAGGCGTGACCGAGCAGGATGCGCATATTGCGGGCTACATTCTTGAAAGTGGCCGTGCGGTGGTGGTGGCCATCAACAAATCCGATGCGATTGATGCCTACCAGCGCGAACTGCTGGAGCGGTCCATCGAAACCCGGCTGGGTTTCCTGAAATTTGCCTCGATTCATCATATTTCGGCCATCAAGCGCCAGGGCTTGGCGCCCGTCTGGAAATCCATTGTTCAGGCGCACGCGTCGGCCAACCGAAAAATGTCCACCCCGGTGCTGACGCGCCTGCTGCTCGAAGCTGTGCAGTTTCAGCAACCCCAGCGTTCGGGCATATTCCGCCCCAAGCTGCGCTATGCCCACCAGGGCGGGATGAATCCACCGATCATCATCATTCATGGTAACTCGCTGGAACATGTGACCGAGGCCTACAAACGCTACCTCGAAGGGCGGTTTCGCAAGGCGTTTGACCTGGTCGGCACGCCGCTTCGCATCCAGATGAAAAGCTCAGTCAACCCCTTCACGGACAAGGGATCGACCTAGGATGACATGCCGCGCAGATGGGCTGTGGTAAGGTTGGGGTCTATTAACTTTTGAACACGGAAAATATCGTGAGCAACAACAAAGGTCAGCTGCTGCAGGACCCATTTCTCAACACCTTGCGTCGCGAGCATGTGCCTGTTTCGATTTATCTCGTCAATGGGATCAAATTGCAGGGTCAGATCGAGTCCTTCGATCAATATGTCGTCTTACTTCGCAATACGGTGACCCAGATGGTCTACAAGCATGCGATTTCCACCATCGTTCCCGGTCGCGCTGTAAATTTTTCAACCGGCGATTCTGAAGAAAGCCCGTCAACTGAGCTCGTATGATGCGCCGGTGAAAACCCGACCGCTTGCCCTTCTGGTGGGCGTTGATCTGGGTTCTCCAAATTTTGATGCTGGTCTGCAGGAATTGGGTTTGCTCGCGCAAACCGCAGGCCTGGAGCCCGTGGCGCGCGTAACCTGCAAGCGCAAGGCCCCTGATGCGGCGCTGTTCATCGGCTCTGGAAAAGCTGATGAAATCAAAATGCTGGCCCTCGATACGGGTGCGACTGAAGTTCTGTTCGACCAAGCGCTCAGCCCGGCTCAGCAACGCAATCTGGAACGCCATCTGGGGCTACCGGTCAACGACCGGACCTTGCTGATTCTCGAAATTTTCGCCCAGCGGGCGCGCAGCCACGAGGGAAAGCTTCAGGTTGAGTTGGCCCGGCTGCATTACACGTCAACGCGTCTTGTGCGACTCTGGTCTCACCTTGAGCGACAAACCGGCGGCGCGGGTGTACGCGGCGGTCCCGGCGAAAAGCAGATCGAACTCGACAAACGCATGATCGGCGAAGCCATCAAGCGGACCAAAGATCGGCTGAATAAAGTCAAGAAGCAGCGCCAAACGCAGCGCAAGCAGCGCGAGCGGCGCAACTCCTTCGCGATTTCGCTGGTTGGCTACACCAACGCTGGCAAGACCACGCTGTTTAATGCCCTGGTCAAGGAGCGCGCCTATGTGGCTGACCAGCTTTTTGCGACGCTTGACACGACGACGAGGCAACTCTACCTGGGTGACGCTGCCCGCCCAGCGTCACTGTCTGACACGGTTGGCTTTATACGGGATCTGCCACACGGACTGATTGATGCGTTTAACGCCACGCTGCAGGAGGCAGCCGATGCGGACCTGCTGCTGCATGTGGTCGATGGCGCCAATCCCGACTATCTGCAGCAAATTGAACAAGTCCAACGTGTCCTGTCGGAGATCGGCGCCGCTGACGTACCGCAGATCCTGGTGTTCAACAAGCTCGATGCCATTGAAAAATCCAGCTTGCCACTGCAGCTGTGCGACGTATTCGAACTCAGGGACGCATTCGAGGGCTCAAGCCGAAGCGTGGAACGGGTATTTGTCAGCGCTTGGACGGGCGAGGGCCTGCCGCGCTTACGCGAGCTTCTAGCCAGTCATGCGGCAAGCATGGCGAAAGAGGAAATTTCCCAAACAGTCGATAAACTTGCCTGATCTGGTTGTTTCATTAGGCACAATGTCGGTGTATTGAAAAAAAGTGAGTTTGACCCCATGAATCTGAACCCCGTGCTGCAGACGTTGACGACCTTGCCAGGTCGACTCAAACAACGCGCCCAAGGTATGTTCAACCTGAATGATCCGCGTTGGGGCCGGGACGACGACAAACCGTCGTCCGACGAAGCCAAGCCAGAAGCCCCCCGCGAAGACAAGCAGCCACCCAAACCTGTCAATCGTCCGCGGGGTCAAGGCGCCAATCAGGGCCCGCCTGATCTGGACGAACTCTGGCGTGATTTCAATCGCAAGTTGGGCGGCCTGTTTGGCGGCGTAAAAAATGCCGGCAATCGGGGTGTCTTCGGTGGTGGCAACGGCGGTGGTGGTGGTGGATTTCAACCCGATATGAAGAACGCCGGCATCGGCGTTGGGCTAATCGCCGGCGTGGTCGTACTGATCTGGCTGGGCACGGGCTTCTTCATCGTTCAAGAGGGCCAGCAAGCGGTGATTACCCAGTTCGGTAAATACCAATCAACGGTGGGTGCCGGTTTTAACTGGCGTTTGCCCTACCCGATCCAGCGTCACGAAGTGGTGGTGGTAACCCAGATTCGCTCGGTTGATGTGGGACGGGACAACATACTCAAGGCCACCGGACTGCGCGACTCCGCCATGCTCACCGAGGACGAGAACATCGTCGAAATCAAGTTTGCCGTGCAATATCGCCTGAACGATGCGCGAGCCTACCTGTTTGAGAGCAAGGATCCCGCAAACGCGGTGGTCCAGGCTGCCGAAACGGCGGTGCGTGAAGTGGTCGGCAAGATGAAAATGGACAAGGCGCTGGCTGAAGAGCGCGACCAGATCGGCCCGCGCGTTCGGGTACTGATGCAGACCATCCTGGACCGCTACAAAGTCGGCGTGGAAGTCGTGGCCATCAATCTCCAGCAAAGCGGTGTACGCCCGCCCGAGCAGGTGCAGGCGGCATTTGATGATGTGCTCAAGGCGGGTCAGGAGCGCGAGCGAGCCAAGAACGAAGCCCAGGCATACGCCAACGATGTGGTTCCGCGTGCGGTGGGTTCAGCTTCGCGCCTGAAGGAAGAATCGGATGCCTACAAGGCGCGAATCGTGGCGCAGGCTCAAGGGGATGCGCAACGTTTCCGCTCGGTATTGGTTGAGTACCAGAAGGCCCCGCAGGTCACCCGTGACCGGATGTACCTAGATGCCATGCAGCAGGTGTACACGAACGTCACCAAGGTGCTGGTGGATTCGCGTCAGGGCTCCAACTTGCTGTATCTTCCGCTCGACAAAATTATGCAGATGACTGGGCAGGGCGGTGCTGCAGCCGGGACCGATACGTCGCCGCTCCCAAGCAGCGGTGCAGCGGCGCCCACACTGCCTGCCACTGGCTTGCCGCTTGATACCCGCGCGCGCGATGCTTCCCGCACCCGCGACCGTGAAACCCGCTAAGGAAGATAAAAGTGAATAGAGTTGGACTTATCGTTTCTTCATTGCTGGTGGCCTTGGCGCTGCTCAGTTCCACGCTGTTCGTGGTTGATCAGCGGCAGTTTGGTGTGGTGTATGCGCTGGGCCAGATCAAGGAAGTGATCACCGAGCCGGGCCTCAGTTTCAAGCTGCCTCCCCCATTTCAGAATGTTTCCTACATCGACAAGCGACTGCTGACGCTTGAAAGCACTGATTCAGAGCCCATGCTGACCGCCGAGAAGCAGCGTGTCGTCATTGACTGGTACGTGCGCTGGCGCATCACCAACCCGTCGGAATACATCCGAAACGTCGGTCTGGACGAGAGGGCGGGTGCCAACCAGCTCAATCGGGTTGTTCGCAATGCTTTCCAGGAAGAGATCAACAAGCGCACCGTCAAGGATCTGCTGTCGCTCAAGCGTGAGGCCTTGATGGCCGACGTGAAAAAAGAAGTGTTGCAGGTGGTCCGTGGCACCAAACCTTGGGGCGTCGATGTGATCGACGTGCGAATCACGCGCGTCGACTATGTAGAGGCCATTACGGAATCGGTTTACCGCCGCATGGAGGCCGAACGCAAGCGGGTTGCCAACGAGTTGCGTTCGACGGGTGCCGCCGAAGGTGAAAAAATCCGCGCCGACGCTGACAGGCAGCGCGAAGTCACCATTGCCAATGCTTACCGCGATGCCCAGAAAATAAAAGGTGAGGGCGATGCTGAAGCGGCACGTACTTACGCAGAATCGTTTGGCCGTGATCCGCAATTTGCCCAGTTTTACCGAAGTCTCGACGCCTACAAGGCGAGCTTTGGCAAGAAGAGCGATGTCATGGTGATTGATCCATCGTCCGACTTCTTCAAGGCCATGCGCGGATCCGGTAGCGGTACCTCGGCGCCTGCAAAAAAATAGAAGGCCGTGAACGGCACGACTCTCTGGTAAGCACCGGCTTTCCCTGGTATTTGCATCTGACGGCCCTATCCTGCCGTCGGCTGCTCAAAAAGCGGTCCCAAGCCCGGTAAAATCTGTTTTTTAACAGATCACGAAAATTCAAATGCCCGCCTGCTCGTCATCATGGCAGTTGCCCGATCAGATTGCCGATGTCCTGCCCTCCGAGGCGCGTCACATCGAAGAGCTGCGCCGCCTGTTTCTGGATACGGCCCGCAGCTATGGCTATGAACTGGTCATGCCGCCCTTGCTGGAGCATCTGGAGTCACTGCTGACCGGTACCGGCGAAGCGCTGGACCTGCAGACCTTCAAGCTGATCGATCAGCTGTCAGGCCGCACGTTGGGCTTGCGGGCCGACACCACGCCCCAGGTTGCCCGCATTGATGCGCACCTGCTCAACCGCAGCGGCGTGGCCCGTCTTTGCTACTGCGGCCCCGTATTGCATACCCGTGCAGAGCGACCGCATGCCACGCGTGAGCCCTTGCAGTTCGGCGCGGAAATTTACGGCCATGCCGGGCTGGAGGCCGATCTGGAAGCCCAGTTACTCGCGCTGGAAGGCCTGAGAGCCGCCGGTGTGAGCGAATTGGCGGTTGACATGGCGGATGTTCGCATCATCAACAGCCTGCTTGCCGGCGCGACCATCAATGCCCCGACCATGGCGCTCATTCATGCTGCGCTGGCGGCCAAGGATGCGAGTGAACTCCATAGTCTTACCACCAGTCTGAATGGCGGCATTTCTTCTGCCGCGCGCGAAGGCCTGAAAGCGCTGCTTCAGCTCTACGGCGATGAAAAAGTCCTGACCGAAGCTGAAAAAGTCCTGCCGCCTGCGCCGGGTGTGCACGAAGCACTGCAAAATTTGAAGTGGTTGGCCTCCCATGTGGGCGCTGCCAAGGTCGGGATTGACCTGGCCGATCTGCGTGGCTACGCCTATTACAGCGGTATCCGCTTTGCCATTTATGGGCAAGGCGCCGAGCTGGCCCGTGGCGGTCGTTACGACGAGGTCGGTGCGGTGTTTGGTCGGCGCCGCCCGGCCGTAGGTTTCAGCCTGGATCTGAAGGAACTGGTTCGCGTCCTGCCACCCCGACCCCTGAAGGCCGCCATTCGTGCGCCTTGGGGGGAAGAGGCCGGACTGCACGCGGCCATTGCCCGCCTGCGTGCCGATGGCGAAACGGTGACCTGTGTGCTGCCTGGCCACGAACATGAAGTCAGTGAATTTGACTGCGACCGCGAACTCGCAAAGGCGGCCGGCCAATGGGGGGTTCAGCCCCTGAAAAAAGCCGCATAAAGAGCTGCATCAAGGGCCAGTCCCGATGCCGGCTTTCCCCAACGAACTCTCAACGAGGAATTGAAGATGACAAACAAACAAACCGCAACTGCGGGTCGCAACGTCGTGGTCGTGGGTACCCAGTGGGGCGACGAAGGCAAGGGCAAGCTGGTTGACTGGCTGACCGAAATGTCCCAGGGCGTGGTGCGCTTTCAGGGCGGTCACAATGCCGGCCATACGCTGGTGATCAATGGCGTCAAGACGGCGCTCAACCTGGTACCGAGCGGCATCATGCATCCGGGCGTCAAGTGCTATATCGGAAACGGTGTGGTACTGTCAACCGAGCAGTTGTTCAAGGAAATTGAACGGCTCGAAGCGATCGGCGTGGAGGTGCGCTCGCGTCTGCGCATCAGTGAAGCGTGTCCGCTGATCCTTCCGTTTCACGTCGCGCTTGATATTGCGCGTGAAACGAGTCGCGAAAGCGCCGGCAGCGAGAAGATCGGCACGACCGGCAAGGGAATCGGGCCGGCCTACGAGGACAAGATTGCCAGGCGCGCCTTGCGGGTGCAGGATCTGAAACATCCGGAGCGCTTTGCCGCCAAGTTGCGCGTGTTGCTTGAATTGCACAACCACATTCTCACGACCTTCCTGAAGGCGCCGGCGATCGACTTCGACAGCGTCTATGCCAGTGCCATGGTCGATGCCGAGCGTCTCAAGCCCATGATGGCTGATGTGTCTCGTGAACTCAACGACGCGCACAAAGCTGGTGCCAACCTGCTGTTTGAAGGCGCGCAAGGCACCTTGCTCGACGTGGACCACGGCACCTATCCGTATG
>JAAFGW010000129.1 GCA_010365175.1 Sulfuriferula multivorans
TCCGGCTGGACTACTTTGCGTTTGGTCATAGGTTTCCTTTGAGGGCGGCAGTCTCCTGCCTAATGACCGTTACACAAAACTATTTACACCCCCCCAACCGACGTTCTCAATTCCTCGCACGACAAGAAAAAAGAAGCTTAGTCTGTCGCCGCTTGTTCTGACTTACGTCCATGCGACTGAAGCCGCGCCTGAATATCGTTCTTTATTGATTTGTAGAGAGGCTCGGTTTCCTCTTTGATCTTCTTCCATCCTTCGCTCTGCATCTTCCAGTCCTTAGCCTCATGGCCCACTTCCTTTGAGATGACCGCTGACCAGAGCAGCTCGGATATCCGCGTAAATTTCTCCTCAAGCTCCTGCGGTAAGAAGATTCCATTCCTAGCTATAAAACTTTGTAGATCACCGAAGGCTTTCTTAACCTCATGGAGCCGATACCAAAATAGAATGTCTTGATAGGTACGCCCCTTGCTGCGTGAGTTTCGTATTTCATCCTTCTGCGACTCCGTAAATTCAGTAGACGCGAGAAACTCCTCCAACTGCGCTCCTTTCATTTCATCCACATTGTCATAGCGCTGCATTGGGGATACTAACAATGCAACTAGACCATGAGCCTCATCCAGCTTTCCCCAAGCCTCCGGAAGGACTGAGAACTCCTTTTCTTGTAGTTTCAAAACTCCGCTTAACAGTGCATCGATTTCCACTCTCAACCTTTGTAATTCAAGCGCCTGTTGGTGTCTGAGCTGATCCAGTCGTTGTGCGAATTTGTTTTCTATCCACGTCTTTCCAAAGTACTGGAATAGTAGATAGGCAATTACCGCAGAGCCTCCACCATAAGCAAGCATTCGAACCAAGAAACCCAGCAATTGATCATCGGTAATCATGGCTTCTCACGAAAATGGGTCGGATATTGAATAAAAGAGTGGCAGGACACGGTTTCAACTTATCAGTCGTTGCATCTCCACCACACACATTCAGGTTTCTCTGAACAAGCGAATCGCCTCATCCAGCCTGTGCACTGCATGGATTTCCATTCCAGGAATCTTCTGCTTAGGCTGGTTGGCAGCCGGCACGATGGCCTGGGTGAAGCCGAGCTTGGCGGCTTCTTTCAATCGCTCCTGGCCGCGCTGCACGGGGCGAATTTCACCGGCCAAACCAACTTCACCGAACATCACCAGCTTGTCGGGCAGGGGTTGGCTTCTGAGTGACGACACGATGGCGGCGAGCACGGCGAGGTCAGCGGCGGGCTCGCTGATCTTCACGCCGCCGACGGCATTGACGAATACGTCCTGGTCGAAGCAGGCAATGCCGGCGTGGCGGTGCAGCACGGCCAGCAGCATGGCCAGTCGGTTCTGTTCCAGTCCGACGGACAAACGGCGCGGACTTGGCGCATGACTGGAATCGACCAGCGCCTGGATTTCGACCAGTAGCGGCCGCGTGCCTTCCTGCGTGACCAGCACGCACGAACCTGGCACCGGCTCGCTATGACGCGACAGAAAAATCGCCGAGGGGTTGGACACGCCTTTCAGGCCTTTTTCGGTCATCGCAAACACGCCAATTTCGTTGACTGCGCCAAACCGATTTTTAAATGCGCGGACCAGTCTGAAAGACGAACCGGTATCGCCCTCGAAATACAGCACGGTGTCGACAATGTGTTCCAGTACGCGAGGACCTGCGATCGCACCCTCTTTGGTTACATGTCCCACCAGGATAATGACCGTGCCGGTTTGCTTGGCGTGGCGCGTCAACTGCGCTGCACACTCGCGCACCTGCGCCACCGAACCAGGCGCAGAAGTTAATGCCTCAGAGTACACAGTCTGGATCGAGTCGATCACCGCGACCTCGGGCTTGAGTTTAACCAGCTGCGCCAAGATGGCTTCAAGGCGGATTTCCGGTAATACCGGCATGTTGGCTTCAGGCAGGTCCAACCGCCGTGCGCGCATCGCCACCTGGCGCGCCGATTCTTCACCACTGACATAGAGGGTTTTACGTTGCCCCGAAAGTCCCGCCAACGCCTGCAGCAACAGGGTCGACTTGCCAATGCCCGGATCACCGCCGATGAGCACGACACCGCCTGCCACCAGCCCACCACCCAGCACTCGGTCGAGTTCACTAATTTCAGTTGGAATACGGCATTCTTCGGACGCTTCAACGTCGTGCAAATATTGCACTGTGCTGTTTGCCGCCAGCGACTGATAGCGCGGCTTTGCCGATTCGGCGATGGTTTCGACCAGCGTATTCCAGGCGTTGCAGTGCGGACACTGCCCTTGCCACTTGGGTAGCGAACCGCCGCATTCAGTGCAGGTATAAATTGTTTTGGTTTTGGCCACTACGAAGTCAGATACGCACGATCAGGCAGGGAAAACGCCGGTGGACAGATAGCGATCGCCACGGTCGCAGACGATGGAAACGATGGTGGCGTTTTCGACTTCTGTCGACAACTGCAATGCCGCCCACAATGCACCACCCGATGAAATCCCCGCAAAAATGCCTTCTTCGCGTGCCAGGCGTCGGGTGGTTTCCTCAGCGTCTTGCTGGCTGACGTAGATCATGCGGTCAACGCGGCTGAGGTCGCATATTTTCGGCACATATTCTTCCGGCCATTTACGAATGCCGGGAATTTGTGCCCCTTCAGTGGGTTGCACACCGACAATCTGGATCGCCGAATTCTGTTCTTTAAAATAGCGTGAACACCCCATGATGGTGCCGGTTGTCCCCATACTCGAAACAAAATGGGTGATTTCACCTTGCGTATCGTTCCAAATCTCGGGGCCGGTAGTGCGATAGTGCGACGCTGGATTATCCGGGTTAGAGAATTGGTCGAGGATTTTTCCAACGCCTTGCTTCTCCATCGAAACTGCCAGGTCGCGTGCACCTTCCATGCCCAGCTCCTTGGTTACCAATTGCAATTCGGCACCAAAAGCTCGCATGGTCTGCCGCCGCTCAATTGATAGATGCTCAGGCATGATAAGAATCATTTTGTAACCCCGCATCGCCGCAGCCATAGCGAGCGCAATGCCCGTGTTACCACTGGTGGCTTCGATCAGTGTGTCGCCGGGTTTGATATCGCCTCTTTCCTGCGCCGCGTCTATCATCGCCAATGCCGGACGATCCTTGACCGAGCCTGCCGGGTTGTTACCCTCCAGCTTGACCAGAACGGTATTCGTCGTCGCGCCGGGCATCCGCTTCAAGCGGACCAAGGGCGTGTTGCCGACGCAGTCTTCGATAGATTTATAGTGACTCATGCCTGTAATAACCGATTCATCCCGGATCGCGTTCCAGTGTCCAAACCGTCCATGTGCGCATCATAAGCAGCCCAGGAGAAAGCCCTGTCCAAAGTCATCACAGACGGCCAATCGGTAAATAGTCAAAGCCCATGTCCCGCATCGCTTGCGGTTCATACAGATTACGTCCGTCGAAAACCAGCGGCGTTTTCAGCAGCGATTTCATGGTGTTGAAATTGGGACTACGGAACACTTTCCATTCGGTCACAATCAACAAAGCATCCGCACCGTTCAATGCATCCATCGGGCTGTCTGCCAAAACCAGATCGGGGCGCTCGCCGTAGATGCGATGGGTTTCCTCCATCGCTGCCGGGTCATACGCTGACACACTGGCTCCCATCGCCCACAGGGCTTCAAGCATGCTACGGCTGGGTGCTGCACGCATGTCGTCGGTATTGGGCTTAAACGCCAGACCCCACATGGCGAAACGCTTGCCCTTGAGGTCGCGGCCCAGTTTTGCCGTCAACTTTTCGACCAGAATCAGCTTCTGCGCTTCGTTGGCGTCTTCCACCGCATCGAGTACGCGTAATTGAACGCCGTTTTCCTGACCAGTACGGCGCAATGCCTGCACGTCCTTCGGAAAACACGACCCACCATAGCCGCAACCGGCGTATAAAAACTGATACCCAATGCGAGGATCGGAGCCAATACCGTGACGCACCTGTTCAATATCCGCGCCAAGTTTTTCAGCCAGTACGGCCAATTCGTTCATGAAGGAAATTCGCGTCGCCAGCATGGCATTGGCTGCATATTTGGTGAGTTCGGCGCTGCGCACATCCATCACGGTCAGACGGTCGCGATTACGCTGAAACGGCGCATACAACTGGCGCAGAAAGGCCGTGGCCTGTTCGCTGTCGGTGCCAATCACGATGCGATCCGGCTTCATGAAGTCTTCGACCGCCGCACCCTCTTTCAAAAACTCAGGGTTGGAGGCGACATTGAATTCGAACGTGACACCGCGTTTGGCGAGCTCTTCCTGCAACGCGGCTTTCACCTTGTCGGCTGTGCCAACAGGAACGGTCGACTTATCAACCACCAGCTTGTAACCGTTCATATGGCGGCCAATGTTGCGTGCCGCTGCGACGACATACTGCAGATCCGCCGAGCCGTCCTCATCTGGCGGAGTGCCAACAGCGATGAACTGTATCTCGCCAAACGCCACGGAAGCCTCAACATCGGTCGTGAAAGACAGTCGCCCCGCCTCAACGTTGCGCTTGACCATATCTTCCAGCCCCGGCTCATAGATCGGGATACCTCCTGCCTTCAGAGTCTCAATTTTTTTCAGATCGAGATCGAGGCACAGTACCTCGTTGCCCACTTCTGCCAGGCAGGTTCCTGTTACCAGTCCCACATACCCTGTACCGATTACGGTGATTTTCAAAATGCGCTCCCTATGCTTTCAAAATGTCAGATTGAATCTGTTTTAGTGCGGCAAGCGGATCGGCCGCACCGGTAATCGGGCGCCCGATCACCAGGTCGGTCGCGCCTGCATGCAAAGCTTCGACTGGAGTCATCACGCGCCGCTGATCGCCCAACTCGGCACCTGCAGGGCGAATGCCCGGCGTCACCAGGCGGAAATTTTCACCCAATTCAGTGTGCAATATGGAAGCCTCCTGTGCTGAGCAGACTACGCCATCAAGTTTGCACTGCTGTGCTAATCGCGCCAGTCTTAACACTTGCCCGGTTGGCACATCAACCACACCCACTTCGCTCAAATCTTCGGCATTCATGCTGGTTAGCACCGTCACTGCAATCAGCAGCGGGGGATGCGGCAACGCACTCAGTGCTTCCTGTGCTGCCGTCATCATGCGACGTCCCCCCGTCGCATGGACGTTCATCATCCACACGCCCAACGCCGCCGCCGCACGACAGGCCGCCGCTACGGTGTTGGGAATATCGTGAAACTTCAGGTCAAGAAAGACGTCGAATCCGCGCGCCACCAGCGATCGGACCAACTCTGGCCCGGCCACGGTGAACAATTCCTTGCCCACTTTCAAACGGCACAAACCCGGATCAAGCTGATCGACTAATGCCAGCGCGGAAACCGCATCGGCAAAATCCAGCGCCACAATAATTTTCGTCTGTCTCACAATCTTCCTTGCATCTTGCATCTTGAACCTTGCATCAGGTTTCGCCCTCGCGCCGCTCTGGATCAAAGCTATCCCAGCGTCCACATGCTGGACAGCGCCAAAAGAACTGCTTGGCCTTGAACCCGCAACTGCCGCATTGATAGCGCATCATGCGTTGGCTGTGAGAGGCCACCAGACTTTTCTCGATCTGCAACAATTCGCGCGCATCCGGCTCCGCGTTGACCAGTTCGGCCTCCAATAACCGGTCCAGTGTTCTCAGGCTGGGATTGCGACGCAGTTCCTCACGCGCGAGTTGGCGAGCCGCCGCCGCGCCATCGGATTCGGACACGGCGAGATACAGCGCGCCAAAAACATCATGAGAAGGTTGCCGGGCATATAACGCACGCAACCATTGCACGCCTTCATTGAGCCGCCCCAGTTGACGATAACTTCCCAGTACCCGATCAACCACCAGAGACATGTGAACGGCACTCTGGCTTTCAACCAGGCGCCAGTCGGCTATCGCCGCCTCGTGCCGTCCTGCAGCGGCGTCAAGATCGCCGCCCATCAGATTGGCTCGAACTGACTGGCGGTTACTGGTTAACGCCTGCTGTAAATGCGACGCTGCCACATCGGGATTGCCACGGGCAGCCTCCAGCAAAGCCAGTTCGCAGTAGAAATGGGCGATATCTGCATTCAGCGGTTTGCTGGTGTCTTTCTCCAAAAGATGTGCGGCATCGATGGCTTTCTGCCAATCCTTTTCCTGGACGTAGATTTCCAATAAAAAGGTACGTGCCTGCCCATGCTGCGGTGTTTCAAGCAGTTTTGAAAACACGGCCTCCGCGCGATCAAGCAAGCCTGCTTTCAGATAATCCTGCCCCAGTTCACTCATTGCACGGAGCCGCTGATCCTCGACCAGCCCTTCACGTTCGAGCAGACTTTCATGCATGCGGATGGCGCGATCGAGTTCTCCACGGCGCCGAAACAATCCGCCCAGCGCAAAGTGCAGGTCGATGGTTTCGGGTTCGAGTTTAACGACTTCGAGAAAGGCTTCAATCGCCTTGTCTGGCTGCTCATTGAGCAGGAAATTCAGCCCCCGAAAGTATGAATTGGGGAGTGCACGGGATTCGGTTACCACTTGTCGAATATCTACCCGCGCAGCCAACCAGCCCAATACAAAGAACAGAGGGAAAGCCAGCAGCCACCAAATCTCGAATTCCATACGCTTTACAGGAGGGTTATATCGGTTTGCGTAATCGTGTCAGTCACGACTGCAGGGGCGTTGCGCGCATTCTCACGCCTGAGGCGGAACAATGTAGGCAACAATGCCAGCACGCCTGTCAGCGCACCCAGCACAAAAGCCAAGCCCATCATGACAATCAGGGGCGCCTGCCACACATAGTCCAGATAGGAATAAAAGATGGTGGTGTGGCTGTTTTTCAGCGCAAAACCCAACACCAGCAGGAATAGCAACAGTTTGAACAGCAGTCCCAGATAACGTGTAAAAGTTTTCATGAATACTCGCATGTAGTGTGCGGCCATTCTACCTTTGCTGGCTAACTTCAAAAAGTGCAACGGAAAAAGAAAACGGCGCTATACGCGCCGTTTTCACTTACCTTGCTTCCAACTCAGAGCGGAAAATCCACCCGGTCGCGTAATTCCTTACCGGCCTTAAAGTGCGGCACATATTTCGCCGGCACCTGAACGCGTTCTCCAGATTTCGGATTGCGCCCAAGGCGGGCGGGGCGAAAACTCAGGCTAAAACTGCCAAAGCCGCGAATCTCGATACGCTCGCCACGCGACAAATTTTTTGCCAGCGCGTCGAGGATCGTTTTCACCGCCATTTCGATATCCGTAACCGAAAATTGCGAATGTCGAGCAGCCAACTGGGCAATCAACTCTGACTTGGTCATTTTTACTCGGCGTTCTTGTTGTCGAGTTTGGCCTTCAACAGCGCGCCGAGATTGGTCGAGCCGCTGGCAGCCGCAGAAGTATCAGCAGCGATTTTCTTCATGGCCGAATCCTGATCGGTCATGTCCTTGGCCTTGATCGACAGGTTGATGACGCGATTTTTGCGGTCAACGTTGATGATCATGGCTTCGATTTCATCGCCGTCCTTGTAGTGGGTGCGCATGTCTTCGACACGGTCACGCGACACTTCTGATGCGCGCAGATAACCTTCCATGTCGCTGTCGAGTTGCACGGTGGCACCCTTGGCTTCCACAGTCTTGATGGTGCCCTTGACGATGCTGCCCTTCTCGTGACCAGTTGCATAGCTGGTCAGCGGATCGCCTTCGAGCTGTTTGATGCCGAGCGAAATACGCTCGCGCTCGAGATCGATGCCCAGTACCACGGCTTCCACATCCTGACCCTTGCGGAAGTTGCGCACGGCTTCTTCGCCCGGCAGGCTCCACGACAGATCGGACAGGTGGACCAGACCGTCGATGCCACCAG
>JAAFGW010000130.1 GCA_010365175.1 Sulfuriferula multivorans
GTCGTGCCTGAGAGTGAAATTCCCGATTCTGGTTTTCCAGCGAACCGTGCAGATCGCGTAGCTGCAACTGGTAGTTGTATAGCGATCGGCGGATGTTCTCCAACTCTGCGATACGCATGGGCCGCGCGCGCGCAAGGGGGTGGCTGGTATGCTCATGTTGCATGGCGTCGATTTCCTGCGAAAGCCATCCGAGCGGTCGTTCCAGCAAGCGGTTGTAAATGAAATATCCAACCAGCGACGCCGCCGTCAGCAGGACAAACAAGGCAAGCATCGTCCTTGATAATATGGTTTGGAAGCGGGATTGATCGGGGTCTGAGCGTGCGCTGAAGCTCAACTGCGATAACAGCTTTGATGCGGGGATGCTTTCGTTGGTTTGCAACACCAGTCCCACGCTGTCTTTGTCGACGAAACGGAAGTCTACCTGGCGCAATAACTCGGGCAGGAAGTCGAGCCGCAGCAGTCCCACGCCAAGCAAGGTTTGGCGCCCTTCATCACTGTAAACAGGGAATGACTGGTACATTGCTATCGCGCCGTCATCTTTGGCAAGCCAATTGCTGGGCTCGTGCGGCACAACCTTGGCCGGAAAGTCGGCGGGAAAGCGATGTTCCCTCGGACTGGGGGCCAGCAACTTTCCCGATGCGGTATAGAGCACCGTTCGGGTAAATCGGCTGGGCAACATGCCGCTTTCGTAAACCCGCTGATCACGCCAGTAAGCGTAATACTCGGGCAATACCAGTTGCTGCCGTGTTTCATCCCAGTGTGACAGTTTCTCGGCCTGATTTTCCGTTCGGCGCAATAACCGCTCGACCGCTGCAGCAAGTTCGGCTCGCGCTGCTTCATGGTTGGCCTGACTGAGGCTCTGGGTGACGTTATGGGTTTGATACGCGGCAAATCCGGCAATCAGGACCATCATGGCCAGCAGACTGCCAATAAATCCGAACGCAATTTGCTTGATCGAAACGGGTGCGTACCACTTCATCGGGTTGGGGCCTTATCCATGCGGTTCAGAAAAACGAGCGTGTGTTCAAGTAGGTCAAACTCGTTCTTACCGTCCATGAAATGGTTGGCACCAGGTATCACCACCAAGGGGGTTTGGATGTGCTGCAGCGATCTGATCCAGTTCTGTTCGATCATGTTATCGGCATCACCCATAATGAGCTGAATTGTTACGGGCGATATTTTAACCGCAGCCAAGGTACGCGCCTGGTCCCAGCGGACGTAAGACAGCAGGCCGTGTGGAGCCGATGTGTATTTTTTGCAAAGTGACAGGTTCTGAGTGACCAGTGCGCCTTTCTTGCTCAGCACAGGGTTCTCCAGTCGCGCAATCAGGGCAGCGCGAGGGGACGCACCGACCTGGGTTTCAATCAGCGAGGCACCGATAAAGCCTTTAACGGATTTATCCGGGTCGGCGCTCAGGTAAGCCAGGAGTTGCAAGCTGCCAAAGCTGTGTCCGATCAGCACGATCGAGCGATGGCCCCGCGACTTCAGCCAGTCTACCCAGCGCGCAATTTCATCAATGTCATCATCCATCCCATGGCGGTGCACTGCCTCGCACGCCAGGCTTTGCCGGCGGTTGGGGATGCCAAGGCTGAGCGTGGGGGACAGTACTGCGTAGCCTGAGTCATGCAGACCCTGCGCCAGGGTGGCAACTGTCGGGAACTCGCGCGTCTGCAAAAATCCGTGCAGCAGCAAAACGGCAGGTTTGTCGCGCTGCCCTGCCAGGTATTCGGCGCTGGCGATAATTCGCGGGCGCATTTCCAGCTGGGCTATTTCAGCGTGAGCCCATGTGGGGAATCCGAAGGTCAGCAGGCAGAGCAGGAAAGTGCGCATGGCAGGAGCGTAAAAGATAGTGTCCGTAGTTCTAGCGTCATGAGGCCGATGTTACTAAAGGAAATACAATCAGGTCAGCATGGGCTGAATGTTACACTGCGCCCCAAATTCTGATTCAAACATGTCTGATCTGAAACGCATATTTTCCCCCGAAGGCGCATTTGCCGAAGA
Organism: Sulfuriferula multivorans; assembly: GCA_010365175.1. Taxonomy (GTDB): domain Bacteria; phylum Pseudomonadota; class Gammaproteobacteria; order Burkholderiales; family Thiobacillaceae; genus Thiobacillus. Next base: position 2,002 of record JAAFGW010000130.1, read on the forward strand.
GCTACCCGGCTGGCGCGCGCGACCGCAGCAGTTGGCGATGGCTGAAGCCGTTGCACGTGCGGTGGCTGGCAACAGCGTGTTGCTGGCCGAAGCGGGCACCGGCACGGGTAAAACCCTCGCCTATCTTATTCCCGCCTTGCTGTCAGGGGGAAAAGTGGTGATATCCACCGGCACCAAGGCGCTGCAGGATCAGTTGTTTCACCGCGATTTGCCTGCCGCGCGCAGGGTGCTCAAATCCCCGGTCAAAGTGGCCTTGCTTAAGGGGCGCGCCAATTACGTCTGCCACCATCATCTGGAACGCAATCTCAGCGATGGCCGCTTTGCCAATCGAGACGACCCGAAGTGGTTGGCCAAGATCGCCAGTTTTGCCAAAATCAGTTCAAGTGGTGACCGTGCCGAAGCTGACGGCATTCCTGAAGATGCCACTGCCTGGCAGTACGCCGTTTCCAGCCGTGACAATTGCCTGGGAAGCGAATGCAGCCACTATAAAGACTGTTTCGTGATGGCCGCGCGCAAGGCCGCGCTCGATGCTGAAGTCGTGGTGGTCAATCATCATCTATTCTTCGCCGACCTGTGGCTCAAAGACGAAGGCGTCGCCGAACTGCTGCCTGCATGTAACACCGTCATCCTGGACGAAGCCCACCAACTGGCAGAAACCGCCGCGCAGTTTTTCGGCGAGACGCTGTCTACGGCACAACTGATCGAGCTTGCGAACGACACCAAACGCCTTGCCGCGGTCAAGGCCGGCGACTTTCCCGCGCTACGGCGTTCAGCAGAAGAACTCGGCAAGGTCGCGCGCGACCTGCGCCTCGCTTTTCCGCAAAGCCCGGTCAAATCGACCCTCGCCGAACTCAAGCGCTACGATAAATGGCCGGAAGCCTTGAAGGCCGTGAGCAGCACGCTCGATGAGCTGACCAAGCTGCTGGCATCCCAGGCCGAACGTGACGCCGACCTGAATAATTGCTTCGAGCGGGCGCAGGCGGTGCAGGGCACGCTGGCCAGTTGGCAACGCGCCGATGACCCCGACACCCCGCGCGTGCGTTGGCTCGAAACCACCCTAAGCTCGCTGCTGATGCACGCCACGCCTTTGTCGGTGGGCACCATGTTCGGTGCCAAGCTCACCGAGCGCGCGCAGGCGTGGATACTCACCTCGGCTACGCTTGCGGTGGGTGGCGACTTCACTCACCTCAAAACGCGATTGGGCATTGAAGAAGCCGAAACCCTGTGCGTCGACAGTCCTTTCGATTATCCGCGCCAGGGGGTGCTTTACGTCCCGCAAGGCGTGTCTGCACCCAACACGCCCGAGTTCACCGAATCCGTCGTCAACGCTGCCTTGCCGGTGCTGGAAGTCAGCGGTGGACGCGCGTTCATACTTTTCACCAGCCTGCGCGCACTGGAAAAAGCGCGCGGCCTATTGATCGACGCTTTCAAGTCGCGAGGCTGGGATTACCCGCTACTGGTCCAGGGTGACGCGCCAAAAAACGAACTCCTCGCGCGATTTCAGCAAGCCGGCAATGCCGTGCTGCTGGGCAGCCAGAGTTTCTGGGAAGGCGTCGACATGCCTGGTGATGCGCTCTCGGTGGTCATCATCGATAAACTGCCGTTCCAGCCGCCGGACGATCCGGTGGTGGCGGCACGCATTGCCCAGGCCGAGAAGAATGGCGGCAAGCCGTTCATGGATTACCAGTTACCGCATGCAGCGCTGAGTCTAAAACAGGGGGCGGGGCGCTTGATTCGTACCGAGACGGATCGCGGCGTGTTGATGATTTGCGATACACGGTTGGCGGACAAGCCGTATGGCAAGTTGTTATTGAATTCACTGCCGGCGATGACGCGGACGCGCAAGCTGGAGGTGGTGGCGCGGTTTTTTGCTGCAGAGGTACAAGGGAAAGGGGCTGCCGCGCCGATGGTGGAGTAGTTGAATGTTAATCAGGTGCTGGATGGTTTTTCGTCCAGTGCAGGGGCAGTACATTTTTTTTGTATGGTTGTTATGTGTCAGGCGGCTTAAGCACAACTGACATATCGTTTTGATTTTTAAAGTTGGCTGCCAGATTGTCGTTCTTCTAAGCTTGATCGGTATGACTTGCGTATCGGCGTTATCCAGGCTTCTAGTCAAGATTGGTTGAGGGGAAATTGAAAATGAGAAGCGTCGTTGCACTATTTTTTCTGGTTTGTCATGTGGGGTTCGCCCTTGCCGCGCCCGGTACGACCATTCGGGTTGGTGTGTTGCCGACCCTGAGCGCGAAAGTGCTGTTGACCAACTACCAGCCACTACGTGTTTATCTTGAACGGGAATTGCAGCGTCCGGTGGAGATGGTCACCTCCACCGATTTCAAGCGTTTCCAACACGATACTCTGGCTGGGGATTTCGACCTGCTGGTGACCGCGCCACATCTGGCCCGCCTGAGCCAGATGGAGGCAGGTTTTTTGCCTGTGGCGACCTATCTTGCAGCCAACCGGCCAGTTCTGATCACGGCTAAAAACAAGCCAATCAAGCAACTCGAAGAATTGCTCGGACGCAACATAGCGATCTTTGATTCTTTGGGCCTGATTGTGGTGCAGGCTCAGCAATGGTTGGAGGACCGAGGATTTGAGCAGGGGCGCGACTATCGGACCATGCTTTTTCCCAGTCATAACAGTGTCGGTTTCTCGGTGCAACAAGGGGAAAGCCTGATGGGCATTATTTCACCCGCCGGCTTGCGGCAATTGCCGCCGGAGATCCTCGAAAATATTCAGGTGTTTGCCGAACTGCCCCAGGTGCCTGCCCTGATCTGGATTGTCCACCCGCGCTTGAAACAGGAGGCGGATCGCATTCAGGCGGCGTTGCTGCGCTTCGCAGAGACGCCTGAAGGCGCCCAGTTCTACAGTGGCAATGCCTACAAGGGGATGCGCCCGGTTACCCCGGAGGAACTGCGTTCGCTGGATCGTTCTGCCCGCGAGGTCAAGCGCCTGATTCAGGGATTGCCTTGACTTTTTCGTTACGATCCCTGCGCGCCAAGCTGCTCCTGGCAAGCGTGCTTGTCGAAGTGGTCATGCTGAGCCTGCTGGTTGTCAACAGTCTGCGCCTGACCGATGCCAGCTTGCTGGACCAGGCGCAAGTACGGATCGCTGAGCTGAAAACCCTGTTTAACGCGTCGCTGGCCTCTCCGCTGGCGCAGCGTGACTACGGCACGCTTAAGGATATTTTGGAGGAAATCCGGAGCGAAAAAGGCATTACCTACCTGGTGCTCCAGGACCGCTACGGGAATGTGCTTTCTGCAGTGGGACGACCTGCCGAGCAAGCGCTCCCTGTCGTTGGCGATGCGCTAAATCTCGACGAAATCGAACAGGGGGAGTTCAATCTGTCCGTGCCTATCCTTCTGGCAGACCAGAAACTAGGCCAGCTGGCGTTTGGCTTGTCCTCCCGGTTTCTACAGGAATCTCGTGCGCATTTGTTACGCCAGAGTTTGCTCATCGCCGCTGCCGAAGTCCTCCTGTCAATTCTGTTTCTGACCGTCCTCGGCATCTGGATGACGCGTCACCTGGCCCGGCTTACTCTGGCTAGCCAAGCCGTGGCGGCTGGCGATTACGAAGCCACGGTCAAGGTGTCGGGGCATGATGAGGTGAGCCTGTTGGCCAATGCCTTCAATGGCATGACCGCAGCGGTTCGTGAACGTATCCGTTTGTTGGAGGAGAGTGAAGAACGCTTCCACGCAATTGCCGATTTCACGTATGACCTTGAACTGTGGCTTGCGCCCGATGGCAAATTACTCTGGGTGAACCCCACGGTGCAGCGCATGCTCGGCTTCAGCCCGGAGGAATGCCTGGCGATGCCGGATTTTCCTGTATGCCAGGTCCCGTCAGGGGAACGTGAGAACGTCCGGCTCACCATGAGTCAGGCTCTGCAGGGCAAGATGGGGGCGGGTTATGAATTCAGCATGCGGCGCAAGGACGATAGCGAATTGTGCCTGTCAGCCAACTGGCAGCCCATCTATGATCGAAACCAAAACTACCTGGGCTTGCGCGCTAGCCTGCGTGACGTCGCGGCGCTGAAGCAGGCCGAGCAGGGCCTGCACAAGGCGCTCAGTGAACTTGGGTTGTCCGAGGCCACCCAGCGGCGTTTTGCCCAGGAAGCGCAAATCGAACGCGCCCGTCTGGTTTCGCTGCTTTCAGCCATGAACCTGGGCATCCTCCTGGTCAACACAGAGGCCAAGGTGGTTTATCACAACCCGGCATTCCAGCGCATCTGGATGATTGCTCAGGAGACCGAGCTGATGGGCATGACCGCTACTGAGGTGTTGTCCCATTCCAGCAGCGTTCTGTCGCGTCCTGATCACTTTTCCCGACACCTGTTGTCTGTTCTGGAAACCCGCGAGGTGTCTGACAGCTTTGAAATCGCCATGGCCGATGGCCGGGTCGTGACCCAGTTGAACTATCCGGTGCGCGATCAGGATGGCCACTTCATTGGTCACTTGTGGATTTACGAGGATGTCACCAACGCGCGCCAGACCGCGGCTCAACTGGCCTATCTGGCAGAACGGGATGCACTCACCGGCCTGTATAACCGGCACCGGTTTGAGCAGGAAATCCAGCACATGCTGGTCGACTGCGAACGCAATGGCAGCCAAGGTGCCTTGCTGTTCTTCGACCTGGATGAATTCAAAGTGATCAATGACAGCTTTGGTCATCGAGCCGGTGACGCCTTGTTGATACGGGTAGCTAGTGAAATCAGCACGCTGGTACGGCGCAATGAGGTGTTAACGCGACTGGGGGGTGACGAATTCGCGCTGTTAGTGCCCAATGCCACAGAAGACACCGTGATACAGCTGGCGGAACGGGTGGTGCGCGCGGTAGCGGCCATACCCTTCCGTTTCGAAGGGCAGAACCTGCGCCTCACCACCAGTGTCGGTATTGCACTCTATCCCAGTCAGTCAGCCGATGGCGATGAACTGGTTGCCCATGCCGACATGGCCATGTACCAGGCCAAACAGGCGGGCAAGAACACCTGGCGGGTCTACAGACCGGATCTGGACAAGTCCCGTTTCATGGTTGAGCACCTGACCTGGAACGACCGCATCACCTACGCCCTGGAGAATAACCTGCTGCAACTTCACTTTCAGGGTATCTACCATGCCCAAAGTGGAGAACTGGCGCATCTGGAGGCGTTGGTGCGCATGATCGATGAGCAGCATCCGGACCAGTTAATCATGCCGGGCCGCTTTATTCCGATGGCAGAAAAGAGCGGCAAGATCCTCGACATCGATCGCTGGGTGCTGGCCGAATCGATCCGCTTGCTGAGTGAACGGCCCGACATGCCCGATCTGGCGGTGAACATCTCGGGGCGCTCGTTTGATGACCCGCGCCTGCCGCAGTACATCGATGACTTGCTGCGCGACAAGGGCGTGGCACCAGCACGTCTGCAGGTAGAACTCACCGAGACCAGCGCCGTCAGCGACCTGGCCGACGCGCAGCGCTTCATCGAGTCGCTGCGCGCGACTGGCTGTGGTATCTGCCTGGATGACTTCGGCAGCGGCTTTTCCTCCTTTGCCTATCTCAAGCATCTGCAGGTCGACACGTTGAAGATCGACGGCCTGTTTGTACGCAACCTGCCTACCGATCGGGACAACCAGGTGTTCGTCAAAGCGATTGCTGATGTGGCACGCGGCATGGGGAAGCGGACCATTGCCGAATTCGTCGAGGATGCCCGCACTCTGGCCATGTTGCGCGAGATCGGGGTGGACATGGTGCAGGGTTATCACCTGGACAAGCCGCAGCGGGATCATCCTGGGCTCACTGCTAAAGTGA
>JAAFGW010000131.1 GCA_010365175.1 Sulfuriferula multivorans
ATTCCGATGGTGATACCGAAGTCATTTTGCGCGCCTATCTTGAATGGGATGAAGCGTGTGTTGAGCGCCTGCATGGCATGTTTGCATTTGCCATCTGGAACCGCGAGACGCTGTTTCTGGCGCGCGATCGGCTCGGCATCAAGCCGCTGTATTACAGCGAGAACCTGGGGTGCTTTCGGTTCGCTTCGACGCCGCAGGCACTGCTTGCTGCGGGCGGGGTCGATACCGGAATCGATGCTGTCGCGTTGCATCATCTGTTTACCCTGCATGCGGTGGTGCCCGCGCCACGCACGATCTACAACGGCATCCGCAAGCTGGCACCCGGTACTACGTTAACGCTGGATTTGCGTGGCAAGCTGAACCATAAACGTTACTGGTCGCTCAAGGCACAGCGTCCGGCGTTACCCCGAACCGCCGCTGAGTGGACCGAAGCCATCCACGAAAGCCTGCGCCAGGCAGTCAAGAAGCGCATTGAAATTGCTGATGTGAAAGTGGGCGTGCTGCTCTCGGGCGGGCTTGACTCGAGCCTGCTGGTGGCCTTGCTGGCCGAGCAGGGTGTACCTGACCTGATGACCTTTTCGGTCGGCTTCGAGGACCAGCCAGAAGAGCGCGGCAACGAGTTCGAGTACTCCGACCCGGTGGCCGCAATGTATGGCACGCGCCACCACAAATTCCTGATCCCCAATTCGGAAGTCCTGCGTCGCCTGCCTGAAGCGGTGGACGCCATGAGCGAGCCGATGTTTGCGCAGGATGCGGTGGCTTTTTACCTGTTGTCCGAGCAGGTCAGCAAAACCGTGAAAGTGGTGCAAAGCGGACAGGGTGCGGACGAAGTCTTTGGCGGATATTTCTGGTATTCACGGATGGCAGCAGAAACCACCGGCTCGCCGCTGGATCGCTTTCGCAAACATTATTTCGATCGCGATCACGACGAGTTTCTTGAAATGGCCATGCCGGCGTATCACGGCCTGGATTACACCGCGGAGACCATCGCTACGCATCTGGCGGAACCTTTTGCCGATGACTTCATCGATCAGGTATTGCGCATGGACACCACCATGCTCATTACCGACGATCCGGTGAAGCGCGTCGACAACATGACCATGGCATGGGGACTGGAAGCGCGGGTGCCGTTTCTCGATCACCAGTTGGTGGAACTGGCGGCTTCCATGCCAGCCGAACTGAAGCTGGCATCCGGAGGCAAGCATGTGTTGAAGACCATCGCGCGGGGGCTGGTACCCGATGCGGTAATTGACCGCAAGAAAGGCTATTTCCCGATGCCTGCGCTCAAGTTTGTGCGGGGTGATTTTTTGAATTTCATGCAGGATATTTTGAATTCGCAGGCCTGCCGCGAACGCGGTTTGTACCATCGCGCCTATGTGAACAAACTGCTGGATGCGCCAGAACAGCACCACACCCGGATTCAGGGCAGCAAGCTGTGGCATCTGGCATTACTGGAATACTGGTTACAAAAAAATGCGTAAATTGTTTGTTAAATTGTTTGTAGTGTTGGCCGCGCTGAGTGTTTTTCCCGCCCACGCGCAAAGTGGTTTTGATGCCTGGTTGGCCGCGTTCCGTCAGGAAGCGTCAGCACAGGGTATTTCCACCGCAACGCTCGATGCTGCCCTCACCGGCATTACGCCGATTGAACGCGTGGTGGAGCTCGACCAGCGACAGCCGGAATTCCAGCAAACTTTTTACGAATACCTGAGCCGTCGCGTGACCGCGTATCGGATTTCACGGGGCGGAGTGCTGCTACAGGAAAACAGCGCGCTGCTGGATGCCGTTGAGCAGCAATATGGTGTTCCCAAGGCTGTTCTGGTGTCGTTTTGGGGACTGGAAACAAACTTTGGCAAGAATCTTGGCAGCCTCAATATCCCGGCCAGTCTGGCCACGCTGGCTTATGACGGACGGCGCAGTCAGTTTTTCCGCAGCCAGCTGCTCGATGCCTTGCGCATCATCGATGCCGGTCACGTTCAGGCAATCGACATGAACGGCTCCTGGGCCGGCGCCATGGGGCACATGCAGTTCATGCCGTCGACCTTCCGCGCCTATGCGGTGGATGGCGATGGAGATGGCCGTATCGATTTATGGAATTCGATCCCGGATGCCATGGTCTCCGGGGCAAATTATCTGAAGCGTGCAGGGTGGCGCGCAAATGAACCGGTGGCGCGGGAAGTGCGGCTGCCGGAAGACTTTGACTTCCGGCAAGCCAGCGCCGGTTACCGCTTGCCCGTGGAGAAGTGGACCGCACTCGGCGTATTGACGGCCGATGCCACGCCGTTGCCCAGTGCGGCCGGAGATGCCGCCATACTCTTGCCACAGGGTTGGCAGGGGCCGGCCTTCATGGTGTTTGATAACTTTAATGTGGTGATGCGGTGGAACCGTTCGGTGAATTACGCGTTATCAGTGGCGCAATTGGCGCATCAACTTGCGGGCGGCAGCGCGCTGACTGTGCAGGGGCCTGAGACCGGCGCACTGAGCACGGCGCAGCTAAAAGCATTGCAGCAGGCGTTGAATGAAATGGGCTATGACGCCGGCCCAATCGACGGCTTGCTGGGCTCGCAGACACAAAGTGCCATCCGGATCTACCAGGCGGTATATCGATTGCCCGCAGACGGATACCCTGCGCCCAGCCTGCTGGCCCATGTTGAAACACAACATGCTGCTGCAGCGGCCGCCGGAAAGCTGACCGGCGCGCTTGTGCCGACCTTTTCCGATCCGGAAGAGTAATCTTGATGCCACTTTTCCCGTATAGGGTTTTTTCGGCATTCGATTCGATAGTGGGGAGAGATGGGTGAGTGACGCGCGAAATGTATTGGGTACCCTGCTGCAGGTGTGCGGCGTGTCGCCGATGACCGGCTTTGTCCGCGACGGCATATGCCATACTGGGCAGGAAGATATCGGCAGTCATACGGTCTGCGTTCAGATGACCGATGCGTTTTTGCAGTATTCACTCAGCCGTGGCAACGACCTCGTTAGCCCCGCCCCAGAATACGATTTCCCCGGTCTGAAAGAAGGCGACCGCTGGTGTATGTGCGCCTCGCGTTGGCTTGCCGCAGCTGAAGACGGCGTGGCGCCTCCCGTGATCCTGGAAGCCACCCACATTCGCGCGTTACAGGTCACCACCCTGGCAGACCTGCAATACCATGGTTTGCGTGCAAAAGAATTGCCCGGCGCATGAGCCTAGTGTCGTGAATCAGAAATATCGCAACATGAAACGGCGTATTTTACCCGACAGCCTGACGGCTTGGGCACAGGTTCCGCATGGCTGCGTTGCTCGTCGTTGCCATAGAACCAGCTATGTCGCCTCCTCGCGCCTTGCCACGCGAAAAAATCCATCCGTTTCATCATGTTCCCCTATTTCTGATTCATGACACTAGTGTGCTGGAAATGCGGCGCCAGTCTGGCCGGTAAATTGCTGCCGCTGTCACGCCTGGATACGTGCCCCAGTTGCCGGACCGACTTGCACGTCTGTCGGTTGTGTCGGCACTTTGATGCGCATCGCGCTGGCCAGTGCCGCGAACTGGCGGCCGAGCGCGTGGCTGACAAAATACGCGTCAACGACTGCGGCTGGTTTGTGCCGCGGCTGGAAGCCTATCGAGGCGGCGGCGCCATCATGGCGCAGGCCAGTCGGGGCGCACTCGATGACTTGTTCAAGAAGTGAGACGAAGATTTAGTGTCGTGAATCAGCTTGCTGGATTCGTCAGTCAAACCGGCCTCGCCAATGTGCCGCAAATTGATTGCCCATAGCCATTTGCGGTTGTGAGGGCGTGAGCCCCTCTGCCTTTTCCCGTTCGGCTATTCGCCTTTTGGCCATTTCAAATGCGGCCGTGAACGAACGCGTTTTATTGAGTGCCTCTTCGAAATAGGCGCGGCCAAAGTCGGTCATGCTGTTGCTGTCATCGCAGCCGAAAGAGTTCCGGTCAGCACTTGAGGCGGTAATCACTAACGTGTTGTCGTCGCGTAGCGCGGGGATGAAGCCGCCAGAATAGCAGGCAGAAACGACAATGACCTTCCACTTGATGGGGGTGGCGGCCAGCGCGGTTTTCAGTCGCTCGGGGGTCAGCTGTGTCAGGTCGAGGCCGTTGTTGTTCACCGAGATATACGCGGGATCCGTCGCGCCATGGCTGGTTACAAACAGGAACAGCACATCCTCTTCGGGGTCGAGTAATTCGCCCACACGGTTCAGCGTGATTTGCAACGCGGTGGTGCTGGCGATGGGTACCCCTGAGGTTGCCTTGGTGTTGTTGATGAGGACAACCGAGCGACCACGAGTATCGAACCGGTTATCGAACAGCGCGCGAACCGTATTCACTTCCTTCATGAAGACATCCTGCCAGCCGTAGCCGGCAAAACCGACAAAGTAGAGGTCGGGCGTTTTAGGGCGCTGTGGTTGCAGCGTGTTCAGGGTTTGTTCCAACAGACCGGCTTGCTGGTAGAGCAGCGCTTCGTGGCGACCGATGCCGAGCGTTTGCGTTTCGGGTGAAGCGGGGTACCAGGCTTCTTCGCGCGGCAGTAGCCATAATTCAGCGGCCAATATGGCGACCAGAAATCCGCTGATTGCGATCCATTTCGCGCGCTTCAGCGGGGCCCATACCCCCACGGCACGCATCAGCAGCAGCATGATCAAGAGCAGCCACCCCAGCATCCAGGCCCACGCACTTCCCTGACTCAGTTCCAGCGTCTGCCAGGCGCTGCGGCTGGCGTAGGTATAGGCAATCAGCATGGGCGACATGGCTGTTGCAGCCACCGCGTAACCCGGTAACAACGCTGGCGTATGCGTCCAGAAAGCCAGCAGCGCAGCCATGCCGAGGGTCAGGGTGACGGAGGCCAGCGCAGTCAGAATAAAACCGGTATTGAAATAACCATCGCCGTCGAGACCGAGATAGGCGGCCCCCATGCCAAGCCCAAATTCGACGCCGGATAACAGCACCAGTTGAGGAATCGAAACGTGGAACTGGTCTGCGGTGACACGCTGAAATGTCGCGAGTCGAAATCCGGCCAGAAGATTAAGTAATAGCGCACGCATGGGACTTAGAGCCTGTTCCTCAATAACATGAACATTTTACTCGCTGGGCTTGGGCGCGCTGCGTCGTTGCGAATCGCTTGTGTGGCTCGCCACACGGCGCGCTCCGCGCCTAGCATCGCATCCCAATCCAGCGGCAAAATGTCCAAGTTATTTCGTTACAGGCTCTAATCAGTTGAATTGGACGGTAGGCCCTTATCGGCTGTCGGGCGCGGGGACTGGAGCGAGCGCAACGCGCGCCACTCATATAACACCAGCCCCGTTCCGATCAGCGCGATGCCGGCCCAGCCCATCGCCGGAATGAATTCGTTATTGAGTGTCTGCCCGAGCAACAAGGCCATCACGGGGGTGACCAACATGATCAGTGCCACGCGGCCGGCATCGAGATGTTTGATGATGTAGTAATACAGGGTGAATCCCACCACCGAGCCCAGCACGCCCAGATAGATAATCGCGGCGCTGGCGCGAGGTGTAATGTCGGGTGGAAGCTGGGCCGAGTCAGCGATCAGCCACGCCAGCACGAATAGCGGCGTCGCCACCCCGAGTGAGCCGGTGGTGATCGCCAGTGGCGACGCGCGCAGGTTGATCCGCTTGATCCATACCAGGCCCAGCGCCTGCGTCATCATCCCCACCACCACTGCGACCGTGCCGAGCGTGGCCTGTGTGTCGTCACCCGGCCATGGCTGCCCAAAGATCAGCCACAAGCCAGCCAAGGCGATCACCAGCCCTGTCAGGCGCAACGGAGTGAGCGTGCGCTCACTCAGCCACAGTGCAGCGAACACCCCGGTAACCAGCGGCGACAGCCCGAAGATCACTGAAATCAGCCCCGATGGAATGTGCAGCGCGCCCCAATAGGTGAGCAGCATCGTCACGCACATCGACAGCCCGCTGATCGCATACAGTTGTCGCGCCGCCGGGGTGAATGGAAACGCAGTACGAGTGACGCGCAACAGCAGCAGGCAGATCGCCAGCCCAATCAGCATCCGCGCCATCACCGCGAAACTGAAACTGGCCCCCTGTGCGCTCCATTGAATGCCGAGCGGCGTGGTGGACCAGATGAGGATGACGCCGAGATAGGCGGCGGGGATGGACATGGGTGGGTGCTTACTAACGTTTAGCCACGACCACGAGAGAGGCCCCATGACAGCCCGGTGCAGTATTGCTCCAGCCCGGCGACAAGGTGCTCACATATTGGCGCGATGAACTCTGGCCGAGGAATTTGCATGACCCCAGTGACGATGTAGCGAAAGCGGTGTGTCGAGTAGTTCTCACTTAACAGATGAATGAGAGCCAGATCATGTTGATTCAGCTTTATTTCAGTGCCGAGGCGCCGCCTACGTGCCAAGGTAAGGATCTCGGTAAGTTTATGACGTAGGTTGTTCACATCCTTAAGGGGGGTACCGCGCTTCAATAGAAATGCCTTCAATGCCAACTCAATTGATTGGCCGTAGAGTTGCAACGCCGGGAAGATCAGTTGTTGTTTGTCGGCCCCTTTCACAGCCTGTGCTGCGTGAAAGTACTGCGCGGCAAAGTGCCAGTATCCTGCTGGCGTGGAGCGTATAGGGTCGAAGTTCATAGTGGCTAATCTGAAATTCCTTGCAAGCTTTCCGCTGCAATCTCGCGCACATCGGCATCCTCGTCCGTCAGCCGCGCATCCAGCCACGGGCGCGCAGCGGCATCGCCGGTCAGCCCCAGATAATGGCTGGCATCCGCTCGTACCCGGGCGTCTTCATGCTGCGACAGCTCGCCCAGACGTGGCAGCAACGCACGCAGGGGCTCGCTGCCGGCAAAGTTTTCCAGCAGCACTCCGGCGCCCAGCCGCACATTCAGACTGGCATCGACATTGCCGACGATGGGCAGCACGGCGGCCAACAGATCTGCGTCGGCTTCGATCAGTGCCTGTGCGCGCGGCAGCTGGCCGACTTTTAATAGCATGTGGAAATAATCGGCCATCCCGCTTTCGCTGTCGGCTTTGGTCGCCCAGTCGGCGAGTTCGGCTTTGCTGTGTACGCCAGCGAGTTCGATGCGGCCGATGCGCACCCAAGGTACCGTGCGCACGCCGAGCGACTGGCCCACCTCGGGGTGCTGCTCCAGATTGACGGCTTCAAGACGGCCGATTACGCCCTGTTTTACGAGGTCGGCGAGTGCAGACAGCATCGCCGGGCAATGCGGGCAGGTTGTGGAAATCAGCAGCAGGGCGTTGGGTGTGGGCATGGTCATTGGTCAAATGATGTCGCGGCGCGATAATGGATCGTATGGAATTTACCATTCTCCCTGTAACGCCGTATCAACAAAACTGTTCGCTGGTGTGGGATGCCGCAGGCCGCGCGGCGCTGATCGACCCCGGCGGCGAGGCCGAACGTCTGCTGGCCGAAGTGGCACAGCGCGGATTGCAGCTGGAAAAGATACTGCTCACCCATGGCCATCTCGATCACGTCGGTGCCGCGGCAGAACTACGTGAGCGGTTGGGTATTCCCATCATCGGCCCACAACGCGAAGAGCAATTTTGGCTCGACCTGCTGCCGCATCAGGCCGAGCTATTCAACTTTCCGCCCGCGGTGGCATTTACCCCAGATCAGTGGCTGGATGACGGCGACACGGTCGAAGTCGGCAGCCTGCGCTTCTCCGTACTGCACTGTCCCGGCCACACGCCTGGCCATGTGGTGTTTTACCAGCAC
>JAAFGW010000132.1 GCA_010365175.1 Sulfuriferula multivorans
TGCACACGTCATTGCCACGCCGGGTGGGGATGCGGGGTTGGTAGATGGACTGATTAACTGGTTTAGGAACACGCTATGAATGTCACGACTGATACGTCCACTGTTACACCTGCACAGGCCCCCGCTGTCGAATCCGCCGCCTCTGTGCCCCCTGTACCGGTGGCGCCTCAGCCTGTCGCCGCGCGCGAACGTATCCATGTGCTGCCTATTGTTGCGATGCTGGTGGCGACGCTGGCCCTTGCAGCAGCTGCCTGGTCGTGGTCCGACAGCCGAGAGCGCATCCGTGACTTGAAGACCGAACTGGCTCGTCGCCTGGCCGAGTCGGGCAGCGAGGTGAGCGAAAGTCGTTTACTGGCGCGCAATGCCGACGATGTGATGCGGCAGAGCAGCGAAAAGATTTCGCGTATAGAAAACCAGATGGTTTCGGCCCAGCAGCAGCAACTGGCACTCGACACTTTGTACAAAGAACTGGCACAAGGACGTGACCAGTGGACGCTAGCCGAAATCGAGCAAATTCTGCTCACCGCCGCGCAACAGGTTCAGCTGGCGGGTAACGTGAAAGCGGCAATCATTGCATTGGAAGGCGCAGATATCCGGCTGCTACGTTTGAATAAACCGCAGTTCACTACACTGCGCCGTGCCATTGCTACCGATCTGTCGAGTTTACGGGCGGTGCCGTCGTTCGACGAAGTGGGCACCAGCGCGCGCATCGAAGCCATGGTGGAACAACAGGCCAGTTGGCCACTGGCCAGCGCACAAAGTTCCGAAGCGGTTCCCGCGCCGCATGCGACGGGGAACAATATTGTTCAGGAGTTGTGGACGGAGTTGAAACATCTGGTGCAACTCCGTCGCGTGGAAGGCAATGAAGCTGTTCTGCTGCCACCGAATCAGGCCTATTTTCTGCGTGAAAACCTGCGCTTGCGCCTGCTTTCTGCCCGACTGGCCTTGCTGTCGCAGGATCAGGCTGGATTCAAGGCAGATCTGCGTGCTGCGCTAGACATGTTGACGCGATATTTCAATACACGTGATGCCGGCGTTGTTGCGGCAACCCGGGAAATAAAACGTCTGGCAGAACTGCAGATCGTGTCCAAGCTCCCAGGCATCGACGCCAGCCTGGCCGCATTGGATGCCTACAAGGAGAACCACTGATGCGCGGGCTGATTTCGGTTCTGATTGTTGCGGTATTGGCTGTCGGGCTGGCCATGGCCGGGCGTTACGACCCGGGTTATGTCGTGCTGGTTTATCCGCCGTGGCGGATGGAAATCTCTTTCATCAGCTTCGTGCTGGTATTGACCGGTTTGATCATCGGTGGCGTGATGCTGTTGCGGCTGGCTTCGCTCACGCTGAATCTGCCCAGCATTGTGCGCGCACAGCGTGAACGCCGCGCGGCAAGAAAACGTGATGAGAATTTTGTCGGAGGCCTCAGGGCGTATGCGGAGTATCGCTATCAGGATGCCGAACAGTCACTTGGCCAATGGCAAGGCGACGAAGCCCGGATGGGACTGGCTCGGGTGTTGGCAGCCCGCTCTGCGCAGGAAATGCGCGCCGTTGCGCAGCGCGCGCGCCACGTTCAAAGCGCGACCGAACACGGTGCCGAACTGGCTGCGCAGTTGTTTGAAGCGGAATCCTGTCTCGATGCCCAGGAAGCGACTGACGCGCTGGTGGCGATTAATCGAGCCAAGGAAATCGCGCCGCAACACACTGCATTGTTGCGGCTGGAGCTCAAAGCACGTCAGCTTACCGGGCAATGGGATGAGGTCGAGCGCTTGCTGAATGTGTTGGCGCGCAGTAACGCACTGGACGCTGTCGTGTCGACCCAGATTCGCCGCCTGACCTATGCTGAAAACCTCAAGCGGCGTGCTGAAGATGACCGTGGGTTACTGGAATATTGGAAAAAAATTCCGTCAGAATTCAAACAGGATGCCTTTGTTGCACGGGCGGCAGCGCGGGCCTTCATTCAGCGCGGTGGGCACGATACGGCGCTCGACGTGCTGGAAACCACCCTCAATCGCGAATGGAACGAAGATCTCGTGGCATTGTATGGCGAGATCCGCGGCAGCAGCCCGAAACGGCAAATCGAACAGGCCGAGAAATGGTTGCGTGCCCAGCCGCGTGATGCACAGTTGTTGCTCACATTGGCTCAACTGTGCAGCGTGCAGCAGCTGTGGGGTAAGGCGCAGAGTTATCTGGAAGCCAGTCTGGCCATTTCAGCCAGTGCCGAAGGCCATATCCGGATGGCCGAGCTCAAGACGCAGAGTGGTCAGACAGGTGAGGCGTGTCAGCACTATCAAAAGGCATTGGTACTCTGTCGGGCGGTCAAGTAATCCGGATTTCCTGCCAGGCTTCTGTGCCGGGCACCATGTATTTGCGAGCGTATATTCGCGTGTATGCTTATTATCTTGAAACGCTAGTTTTCTTGAGGACTACTGCCATGCGACCTGTTTCTTTATCTGTTTGTGCCGTTGTTATGAGTGTAATGATGCTGTCTGTGCCCTCCAGTTGGGCCGCCGCCACCAAACCCGGAAAAACTGCCCAGCCTGGTGTATACAAGCTGGAAATTGACAAGAGCGTCAGCTTTAACGACGCGGCCGAGTCGATGCGTCTGCGTGCGAATGCCTTGAATCTGAAGCTGGTTGCTGAGCTCCCCTTATCCAAGCAGGTCGAAGCGGTAGTCGGCAAGCCGCAGCGCATCATCACCATTTTCCAGTTCTGCGATGCTGTGACGGCAAAGGAACTGATCGATATGAGCATGGACTTCGCTACTTACATGCCATGCCGCATCGCCATGATCGAAGATGCAGACGGTCGAGGCTGGCTGATCATGACGGACATTAACGTCGACATGCTGGCTAAGGAAAAGAAGTTGCAGAAAGTGTTAACCGAGCGCATCAAGGGTGTGCGCGATGGGCTGATCGAAATCATGAAGGCGGGTGCCACAGGCGCACTATAAACCTAGGCTGGGTAAAGCACCTGTCTAAAACGCCCGTTCGATGCGGGCGTTTTCTCCTTCATGATGGGAGGTCGGTATCCGCCGCATACACAAAGGAGTCGGCGAAGAATTCCTCTTCGGGCAAATCGCGCGTTTGCGTGAAGGCTTCGCGTGCGCTGTCTACCATGATGGGTGCGCCGCAGGCGTAGACCTGAAACCCCGATAAATCATCAAAATCAGCCAGAACGGCGTCATGGACAAAGCCGGTTCGGCCCTGCCACTGATCGACCGGCTCCGGGTTAGACAACACCGGAATAAAACTGAAATTGGGGCGTTCGGCCAGCCACTGTTGTGGCAGTTCTGCCATATATAGATCCTTCAGCGAGCGGACGCCCCAGTACAGAATTAATTCGCGATCGGTATGCTCGCTAAAGGCGTGCTCGAGCATGGCCTTGATCGGCGCGAAGCCGGTGCCGCCGGCGATAAAAATCATCGGCTTGTCGGAATCTTCGCGGATGAAAAAGCTGCCGAGCGGACCTTTCAGACGCAGGATGTCGCGCTCTTTCAGGGTGGAGAATACCTGGTCGGAGAACAGCCCGCCCGGCACGTGGCGGATATGCAGTTCGAGCAGCGCATCGTCGTGCGGCGGATTGGCGAGTGAATAACTCCGTGCCTTGCCGTCTTTCAACTGGAAATCAATGTATTGCCCAGCCAGAAACTGCAAGCGCTCAGCGGCAGGGAGCTTGATTTTGACCACCATCACGTCGTCGGCGCGTTTTTCGAGTTTCTCGACCCGGCATGGCAATACTTTTGTCACGATGTCTTTGGCAGCGCCGATTTCCTTGGCTTCGATGGTCAGATCGGACAATGGCTTGGCGCGGCAGAACAGTGCGCGACCCTGCGCTTTCTCTTCCTCTTTCAGCGCGGTGGGCGAATGCTTGCCGTAATCAAGCTGACCGGACAACACCCGACCTTTGCAGGAACCACAGGCGCCGTTGCGGCATCCATAAGGCAGAGAAAAACCTTCGCGGAGGGCTGCTTCGAGGATGGTTTCGTCTTCGTTGACGCTGAATTGGTGCCCGCTGGGCTGAATGGAAACCTGATACGGCATGATGTGCGCTTAAAATACGGTGATAAACCAAGCAATTATCGCTTGAGTAGGCAGGGATTTCACCCTTGTGAAATAAGGGTTACAGGCAGATAGGCATGAAAAAGATCTTGATTGTGGGGTTTGGCGACGTGGCCACGCGACTGGTTAAGCGCTACGCCGGGCAGGCCGAATTCGTCGGCATGATACGCAGCGCTGACCGCGTTGCAGCACTGCGTGCGCTGGGTGTAACCCCGTTCGTGGCCGATCTTGACGACCCTCAAAGCTTGCGTCGTCTGCCTCGAGTCGATGGGGTCTTTCATTTTGCGCCGCCCCCGAGTGAAGGCCAGACCGACCCGCGTACAGCGCGTTTGTTGCATGCGCTGACGCGGCGCGGCAAGCCGGGCGCACTGGTGTATATCAGCACCAGTGGCGTGTATGGAGACTGTGGCGGTGATTGGGTGACTGAAACGCGCGCGGTGGCGCCGGTCAATGGTCGCGCGGTGCGTCGAGTCGACGCCGAGCGTCAGTTGCGGCGTTGGGGTGAGACGCAGCGGGTGCAGGTGAGCATACTGCGTGCGCCGGGCATCTATGCCTCCGACCGGTTGCCGCTGGTGCGCATCAAGCGTGGCACTCCCGCACTTATCAGCAAGGATGACAGTTATACCAATCATATCCATGCCGATGATCTGGCGCGTCTGGCATGGGCGGCGTTATTCCGAGGTCGCGCGCAGCGGATTTACCACGCAGTTGATGCACATCCGCTCAAAATGGGTGACTGGTTTGACAGCTGTGCCGACGCATTTGATCTGCCACGGTCGCCACGCGTGAATCGAGTCGAAGCGGAAAAGGTGTTGTCGGAGGCGTTGCTGTCGTTTTTGCGCGAGTCGCGCCGGCTGTCGAATACGCGGGCGACAAACGAGTTGAGACTAAAGTACCGTTATCCAACATCAGACGATTGCTTGCGTGAAATCAAGCAGGCGCGTGGGCAGATGAGGCTTTTTTAACCCGAACGTTTCATGAATTCGCGTGATGATCGCGCAGGATTTTGTTTCGTAGGGGGATTTTGAGAAGGAGCGGCGTAGTTATTCATACGCCCGACTGAGCGTGGTTGTTGCCGATTCATCGGCTTACAACCACGGCCTACCCCTTGCGGGTGGAACAAAGTTTCCATACGAAACAAAAGACCAGCGAGGGCACGCGTTAATTTATGAAACGTTCGGGTTACGGCCCGGTGCTGACAATTATTGAATTAACGCTGCAAATCGTCGGGCTCGCGTTTGAATTCACCGTCTATTGTTTTGCACCCTGAAGGGCATGAAGGCGCGACGTTCGTATGCTCTTCCCATGTGGCAGACGGCACGTCGTCGTTGGCGGGGTGCAGAGGGTCCGTTTTACGCTTGTCCCACGTGCCCGGAATCAGTAGCAGCACCAGGGCAATGACATCGCTGATGAAGCCAGGGAAGACGAGTAGACCGCCCGCGAGAAGGATGCGACCGCTCGCGAAAAGCGAAGACATCGGATTGACGCCTGATTGCATCGAGAACGCCATGCGGGCGCCCCAGGCGACACGCTCGAAGCGTATCAACGAAACGCCGGCTATGGCCGCAAGTAGCAACCACAGCAGAACCCAGGCCCCGATTTTGTCGGCAACCCAAAAAATGCCGACGGCTTCCAGAACCGGAAACGACAGCATGAGTAGTACAACCCAACCAAAGCGCATGACATGGAACCTTTGTTAATCTTGACCAATTTACCCGATGTTGCGAGCGCAGAGAAATTAGCGCAAATCCTCATCGAAAAGCGAGTGGCGGCCTGTGTGAACGTTTTGGCGCCATGCCACTCCATTTACCGTTGGCAGGGAGTAGTAGAAAAAGCGGTCGAGATTCCCTTGCTGATCAAGACCACCGCAGTAAACTACGCGCAGATTGAAAAACTTGTCCGTATTCATCACCCCTACGATGTACCGGAATTGATTGCCATACCGATAACACTCGGCCTGCCTTCTTACCTTGCCTGGCTGGCCTCGGAGACTGAAAAACATGAATAGATGGATACGTTTGCTCAGCGCACTGCCACTACTTTGGGGCGCGCTCGCACATTTTCCAGTAGTCAACGCACAGGAATTTATCGACCCCGAACTTGCGTTCAAGTTCTCGGCGCGTGCGCTCGATGCCAACACGCTGGAAGCGCGTTGGCAGATTGCCGACGGCTATTATATGTACCGTGACAAGTTCAAGTTCGAGGTCACCGGCGGCACACTGGGCAAACCGATCATGCCCGCAGGCAAGATCAAGACCGATGAATATTTCGGCAAGGTGGAATCCTACCGCAAGGACGTACGCATCGCCCTGCCGATCCAGCGCACGCCGGGCTCCACGTCGGTCACGCTAAAAACCGTGTCACAGGGCTGTGCCGATGCAGGGCTGTGTTACACCCCGCAATCTGAAAGCATCACGATCAAGCTGCCGGCGTTGATTGCTTCCGCGGCGGCCGCGCCACCCGCTTCATCCCCTGTGGCGCCAAGCACATCGCTATCCGCACTGGATGGATTGCGTAGTCTGGGTGGGATGGGTATGCCCAAACTATTGCCCCCGGATGAAGCCTTTCCGCTTGTGGCAGCTATGCCCAATGCACAGACAGTCAAGTTTGATTACACCCTGACTGCCGATACCTATCTGTATCGCGACAAGCTGGGTTTCGTCATCAAGTCGCCATCTGACGTCAAGATAGTCAAGGTTGACACCCCTGCAGGCGACGTCAAGGAAGACCCGACTTTTGGCCGCACCGAGGTATATCACAAGAATTTTTCTGCAACTGTCACCCTGTCGCGTGTGCTGGCCGCCGATGAGAAACTGGTTCTGGATGCGACCTGGCAGGGGTGCAACGAAGCCGTCGGCATTTGCTACCCGCCGCTTAAGCGCGACTTTTCGCTGACCCCGGGGGTGGGTGCTGCTGAGGCATCTGCGACGGGCGCCAGTGTTCAGGCCGCTGCTGTTGAATCAACAGACGAATCCGATACATCCAGAATTGAACGCGTGCTGAAAGACGGCAGTTTCTGGGGCGTAGTGGCGACTTTCTTCGGTCTGGGCCTGTTGCTGGCGCTGACGCCGTGCGTGTTTCCGATGATTCCGATTCTGTCTGGCATCATCGCCGGGCAGGGCAAAGACATCACCAAAACCACCGGGTTCCTGCTTGCGCTCGCCTATGTCCTGGGCATGGCGATTACGTATTCACTGGCAGGTGTGGCGGCTGCGTTATCGGGCACGCTGTTGTCGAACGCCTTGCAAAATCCGTGGGCACTCGGAATTGGCGCAGGTATTTTTGTGGCGTTGGCTTTCTCGATGTTCGGCTTCTTTGAGCTGCAATTACCCAGCTTTATTCAAAGCAAGTTTTCCGACGCATCCAACAAGATGAAGGGAGGCAATTTTGCCGGGGTGTTTACCATGGGCGTGCTGTCTGCCGTGATCATGGGTCCATGCGTGGCACCCCCGCTGGCGGCAGCCCTCGCCTTCATCGCTCAGACAGGAAATACCACGCTGGGTGGCGTCGCCTTGTTTGTACTCGCGCTGGGTATGGGCGTTCCCCTGCTGTTGGTTGGCGTGTCGGCGGGTGCCTTGTTGCCACGTGCCGGAGGCTGGATGAACGCAGTGAAGTACTTCTTCGGCGTGAT
>JAAFGW010000133.1 GCA_010365175.1 Sulfuriferula multivorans
ATACCGGGGTCACGGAACGTCGGCACTGTGCCGCTCGCACCTAGACTGCCACAGGCGACGAGCCACTGGCAGCCTACAAGAAGAAGGCCTGCCTGCCATAGTCGACGCAGCGTCAGATAGTTTCGCATTGTGCTCATTCGCCGTCCATGTATTCAAACAGCACCAAAGTGTCGTCCGGCCATGTGCGGTCGCCCAGCGGCAAAATGTAGGTGCGGTCCACCAGAACTTCACAATCGCAATACGGTAAGGTGTCCCGCAAGCCGGCGTCGTCACTGGCATTGGCGTAAAGTTTGTCGATAGCGAGGACTTGCCGCCGCTCACCAGCGAGCAACGTAACGCTGAACAAGGGCCGGTCGGCAAAGAAGAGGTATCGCGGCGCGGGCTTGTCGCAATACGCGGGGGTGTCGAACACCGCGCCGACCAATTCTCCGACCAAGCTGCGGGTGTTGGAAATCAGGCCTGCTTCCATCCCCACTTTGCATTCCAGCCGCAGATCCCCCAGGCGCCGGGTATCGGGCGGTAGACCCGGTGTCCGAATGTCGGTGCGCCAAGTCATGCTCAGCGCCCTGCGATTAGGAACGACCTGAGCATCTTCTAACAGTGCCAGCGCATTGCGCGGTAACGCAAAAGTATGGTTTATGTCGATGGGCACCACGAAGTCCACAGTGTCACCGACCACCGCCAATGTGATGGTGTTTATATCGGTCCCTTTTTTGCGGGGCAGCAGCTTGAAACGCAGTTCCGAATTGGGCGACATAGCGTATTGCTGCTGGAAGATATCCATGCCCTTGAGCATTTTCCGATAAGACTTTTCAACCGGATTGGGATTTGCCTTGGCTGAAACCGTCACATCGGGCATCCGCTCCGTGCGCGCGCCTTGTTGCGCAAACGCCCCCATGCAGGTGCCTGCTAACGCAAGCGCGCAGGACATACGCGCAACTGTGTGCTGAAGGCCTACGGGGTGTTGTGCTGCTTGCATGGTCAAGTAGGGGTGAATGTCCTCAATTATGCGTACAGTGCTCACCCACCGCAGTGCGGTACCGCACCAATAGAACAATAATTGCGGTTAGGCACTGACGGATCTAGACATTAAGCTATCCGCGCCGCCGCCTCGATTTGCATCCGTCTCGGATCTAGCCAAGCATCTTAAGGAGACTGGGGCTGGCGTGTCGGTGACACGGTTCTGGAAGGCTGGGAACGCGGACTACAAGCACGTGTCTGCGCTGAAGGGTGTTGACTTGAACGCCTACCGGGCAAGGCACGCGAGGAAGTGAGGGTTTCAGTCAACTGAGACTCGAAAAGTCTTCCCACTCATCTGAATCTTATCAGCGCAGGCAGCGTACCAAACGGTACTAAACCGTGTACCGCAATCTGCAAACAGTCTGTAAAAGCCACAATTGAAAAAACCTTGCTACTTATTAAATAGCAAGGTCTTCAATGTTTACTTGGGGTGGCTGATGGGGCTCGAACCCACGACAACAGGAATCACAATCCTGGACTCTACCAACTGAGCTACAGCCACCGCAGAGGTAAATTATAGCCGTAAAGCCGCTACAGTTTATTGCATTGCGCCTTGGTCTGCATTGGCCTTTCCGCCGACCGGTCTGGCAACCAGAATTTCTGCCTTGAAACGTTCTTTCAGGCTGTTGTAATACGCCATGTTTTCGGCAGAGGCCCACCACTGGGTGTACTGGTTGCGCTCCTGTTTGGTGGTGGCTTCGTCCGCTGCATCGCGAGGCATCACCTTGCCGACCTTGACGATGGCGTAGCCTTGGGCGCCAAGGTCAACCCCTGAAAAAGCGGGCAAGGCGCTTCCATTGGCGCGCAGCGCAGCATCAACGACCTGCGGTGGGAGTTTCTGGGTCTGATCACGCGACACCAGCACCGGAGCAGACAACGTTGCTGAAGCTGGCGCAGTCTTCCAGGCGACCAGCTTGGCGATGCCCTCCTTGCGCGCTTCTTCCGCGCCACGCTGGAGCAACCAGCGCTGGCGAACGATGTCTTTCACTTCGGCAAAAGGCTGGGTATGCGCGGGGGTGTACTCGACGATGCGGCCCGAAGCCAATTGACTGGGCGCTACCTCAATGGCTTCAGTGTTACGCTTTTTCTCGATCGCATCGGGTGCAAACAGCGCAGTGAGGAATTTTGGACTGGCCAGCACGCCCGTGGCGCCCGCTGAAGGCTGGCGCGTCACATGGCTGGCCGATTTAATTTCCAGCTTCAGGCGATCGGCAACCGGCTTTAGGCTATCCGACTGCTCGTACACCCCATTGGTAAACGCCTCAGCCGTTTCAGAAAATTTCTTCTGGGCTTGCTGCTTCTTCAAATCAGCTTCCAGTTCGGGCCTCATCTCCTCAAAACTGCGCTGCTTGGGCGCCTTGATGTCGGTCAGTTTGATGATGTGGTAGCCAAAGTCGGACTCCACCACGCCGCTGATGGCCCCTTTGTTCATCGAGAAAGCCGCGTCCTCAAAAGGCTTGACCATGGCGCCGCGGGCAAAAAAATCGAGGTCGCCGCCGTTGGGAGCGGAGCCGGGATCCTGTGAATTCTTGCGTGCGATATCGGAAAATGTATCCGGGGTTTTTTTAACGACGGCGAGCAGCTCCTCGGCTTTGGCCTTGGCCTTTTCACGCTCAACTGCTGGCGCCGTCTTGGGCGAGGCAATCAGGATATGGCTGGCACGGCGTTCTTCAGCACCACTCAGTCGCTGGGCATTCTGCTCGTAATATGTTTTGAGGTCCGTTTCATTGACGGTGATGTTCTTCTTTACGGTATCCAGATCAAGCAGCACATACTCGATGTTTGCCTGCTCGGGCGCCTGGAAAAGTTTTTCGTTGGCTTTGTAAAACTGTTCGAGGTCGCCATCGGTCGGGTTTAGCTTGGCTGCGAAATCGGCGGCATTGAAACGGACCAACTGAATTTCTCGTTTTTCGAAATAAGCGTTAAGTGCCAGGTCAGCGGCTGAGTTGGAAGCGAACCCGCTGGCGCCGATGCCAACCAAAACTTGACGGTTCGACAGATCGGCACGTACATTGGCTTCAAACATTTCAGGGCTCATACCCTGGCTGCCCAGCAGTTGGCGATAGCGTTCCATGTCGAGCGTGCCATCAGGCCGCCGCAATGAGGCGATCTCAGGGTTTTGCTGCAACTCGTGCGCCAGCCGCTGGTCACTGGTGGAGAGTTTGAACTTGTCTGCCGCAGCGGCGATCACGCGGTCGCGCACCAGACGCTCGAGCGTGGCATAGCGCGCTTCCGGAGAATCCAGCAGCTTGACGTCCAGCGACGGCATGGAGGCCCGCAACCTGTCAATTTCGTTCTGGTGTGCCCGATCCCACTCTGACCGGGCGATCTCCTTGCCATCGACTTTGGCAACTATCACGCCCTGTTCCCTTGCGTTGTTGTCGCGATTAACGCCCAACAATATAAATGACGGAACAATCAGCAAAAACAGCAACGCCATCGTGACTTTGGTGTGCTTGCGAATGAAATCAAACATTTCGTATTTCCTGTACAACTGCCTCATGGGCGCAACAATAAAAAAGGCGAACCATGTTCGCCTTTTTTCAGTGGGTGGTGGGTGCTGACGGGCTCGAACCGCCGACCTACGCCGTGTAAGGGCGCTGCTCTACCAACTGAGCTAAGCACCCCACTTTAACCTTCCCGATCAGTTCAAAGCATCCTTGAGCGCTTTGCCCGGACGAAACTTTGGAACCTTGGCAGCCTTGATTTTAATCGCATCGCCGGTGCGCGGGTTACGGCCCGTGCGGGCAGCGCGTTTACCCACCGCAAAAGTACCAAAACCCACCAGAGACACAGAGCCTCCTTTTTTCAGGGTTGCTTTCACAGCGCCAATAGTCGACTCCAGCGCACGCGTAGCGGCAGCTTTGGAAATGTCAGCATTTTTGGCAATGTGCTCGATCAGTTCAGTCTTGTTCACAAGGAGCCCCTCGTTGATTGATAAGTTAATCTGTTTGTCTCTAAAAAAATATCTCCCTGGATCCTGTTTTATAGGTATCAGCGGGAGCGGCATGTGAAGGATTCCTGCTGATTCCAATTAGAGCCATGGACTACTAATCTGTCAATACAGCATCAAGTTCTTGCAACGTGCGGGGCCTGATTCTAGTCCCTTTTCTTTACGCATTCGCCACTTAATCGCAAGCATGATCTGGTGTTTTCATGCTTGACAAAAACATCTTTTAACCCTCGGTTAGAGCCGCAGCAATGGCCTTACCGACATCTACCGTGCCGGCCTGACCGCCCAGATCAGGCGTACGCGGCGCACCACTTTCGGGGCTTAACACTTTTTCAATGGCGGCAACAATGCCGTCGTGCGCGTCCTTGTATCCCAAGAACTCCAGCATCATGGCACCGCACCAGATCTGGCCGATGGGGTTGGCAATGTTGCGCCCCGCAATGTCTGGCGCCGATCCGTGAACCGGCTCGAACAGCGAGGGGAACTTGCGCTCCGGATTGAGGCTGGCGCTGGGCGCAATACCAATGGTTCCGGTGCAAGCGGGCCCCAGATCGCTCAGGATGTCGCCGAACAGGTTGCTGGCCACCACGACGTCGAAGAAATCAGGACGCATCACAAAATGCGCCGTCAGGATATCAATATGAAACTTGTCCAGCTGGATCGCCGGATAATTTTTGGCCATCTCGACCACACGCTCATCCCAATACGGCATGGAGATTGAAATGCCATTGGACTTGGTCGCACTGGTCAGGTGTTTTTTGGGCCGGGACTGCGCCAGCTCGAACGCAAACTTCAGCACGCGGTCCACGCCGATACGGGTGAACACGGACTCTTGCAGTACAAACTCACGCTCGGTTCCAGGAAACGCCTTCCCGCCAATGCTGGAGTATTCGCCCTCCGTATTTTCACGGACGATGTAAAAATCGATCTCGCCGGGCTGGCGCGGGCTTCCGTCGCGCCTGACCACCGGCGCAATGACGCCGGGCATCAGCCGCGCCGGACGTAAATTGATGTACTGGTCAAACTCGCGCCTGAACAGCACCAGCGAACCCCACAAGGAAACATGGTCGGCGATTTTTTCGGGCCAGCCTACGGCGCCAAAATAAATCGCGTCATGCCCGCCAATCTGGTCTTTCCAGTTGTCCGGCATCATCTTGCCGTGCTTTTCAAAATACTCCCAGCTGGAAAAATCGAAATGATCGAACTGCAGATCAATCCCGAATTTGACGGCGGCCGCCTCCAGCACGCGAATGCCCTCGGGCATCACTTCCTTGCCAATGCCGTCACCCGCTATGACTGCGATTCTTTTTTTCCCGATGTTCTTGCTCATTATGAGGTCCTTTAATTTTGTTTCAGATTATTTACTACCTGACTTTTTGCGTGAACAGCAATCAGGCACGCCCTGGAAAACTACCCGGCCTTCGGCTTCGCGGGCCGCACCACCAGGCTCACGCCCAGCGCTGTAAGCGCCGTGCCCACAAGGATGGTCACGGTGATCGCTTCGCCAAACAGCGCCCACGCCATCAACGCTGTCGTGGGCGGCACAAGGTAGAGCAAGCTGGTCACCGAGGTGGCCGCGCCGCGCTGAATCAGCAGGTAAAGCAGCGAGCTGCCCCCCAGTGTAAGCGCGAGCACCGACCAGGCCATGGCACCGAGAAATTCACCGTTCCACACAATTGCCTCGGTTTCAAACAAAGCCAGCGGAAGGGTCACCAGCAAAGCCGCGCCCAGCTGGATCACGTTGGCGGTCCGTACGTCGGTGGGTTTCAGGAAACGCTTTTGATAGAGCGTGCCCGCGGTGATGCCGATCAGCGCAAGAATCGCGCATGCCAGCGTGAATACAGTCGCTTCGCTGCCGCTGCCGAACTTGTGCGACACCACCAGCAGCAAGCCACCCAGACCCAGCACCAGACCCATCCACTGCCGCGACGTGACCCGGGTTTGCGCTCGCGCTGAGCTCGTCCCCGAGATCCATAGCGCCGTCAACACGGGCTGCAATCCCACAATCAGTGCCGCCAAGCCCGAACCCATGCCGCCTTTTACCGCTACCCAGACACCACCCAGATAAACAGCATGCATCAGCAGCCCGGCTACCGCCAGATGCAGCCACTGCCGTGGTACACGCGGCCAGGGCGCGCGGGCCAGCCTGATCCAGATCAGGAAGCAGACGATGGAAAGAACATAGCGGATCACCAGAAAGGTCAATGGCGGCGCGTACGGCAAGCCGAATTTGGCAACGATAAAACCGGTGCTCCAGATCAGCACGAACACAGCCGGCATGGCCCGAACCATGGCAGGGACAGTGGCGCTGAGGGAGGACGCGGAGATCAAGAACTACCATCTTCAGGAAAGATTCATTTGGCCCGCGCGCGGATTTCCGGAATGGCTTTTTGCAGGTAGTAAATCATGGACCAGACCGTCAGGATCGCAGAGATCCAGATCAGCCAGGTCCCCCACGCATGGGTATTGATCACACCGAACAGCCTGCCGTCATACAGCAGGAAAGGGATCGCCACCATCTGGACCGCGGTTTTGATCTTGCCCAGCATGTGCACGGCGACGCTCTTGGTGGCGCCTATCAACGCCATCCATTCGCGCAAGGCGGAAATCGCAATTTCGCGGCCAATGATGATGAGCGCCACGAATACATCGGCGCGCTGCAGATGCACCAGCACCAGCAAACAGGCACTCACCAGAAACTTGTCGGCCACCGGATCGAGGAAAGCGCCGAAGGCGGACGTCTGGTTCAGCTTGCGCGCCAGAAAGCCGTCCAGCCAGTCGGTGGCGGCGAAAACAATAAACATCGCCGTGGCAATCAGATTGCGCTCTGCTGCGGGTATGTTCAAGTAAAACACGCCCACGATCAACGGAATCGCAACGATGCGGGTCCAGGTCATGATGGTGGGGATAGTCAGAAACATGGTCCGATTTTGGCATGCGCCGTGAGCCCCTTGCCGACGGTGCAGTGAGCGCAGGCCAAAATGGCTCATTTCGTTGCGCAAAAACGTCTGGATACGGTCCTTAATGCAAGGCGCGGTAAATTTCTTCGGCAAGGTCTTTCGAAATGCCATCCACCGTGGCGATATCTTCGGCGCTAGCGGACGCAATACCGCGAATGCCGCCAAAGCGTTGCAGCAGGCTGGCGCGACGCTTGGGGCCAATCCCGGCAATATCTTCGAGCTTGCTGCCGCCCACCCGGACCTTGGCCCGTTTGGCGCGCATGCCGGTGATGGCAAAGCGGTGCGCTTCATCCCTAATTTGCGCAATCAGCATCAGCGCGGCTGAATCGCGGCCCAAGTACACCTTGTCGCGCCCATCGGCAAATACCAGCTCTTCCAGGCCGACCTTGCGGCCCTCGCCTTTTTCGACACCTGCAATCAGCCCCAGATCCAGACCCAACTCTGCGAACACCTCTCTCGCCATGGACACCTGCCCCTTGCCGCCATCCACCAGCACCAGATCCGGCAGCTTGGCCTCACCGTTACGTGCGGCTTCGGCCAGCTTGGTGTAGCGGCGCTCAAGCACCTGCCGCATGGCCGCGTAGTCGTCACCCGGGGTAATGCCTTCGATGTTGTAGCGTCGGTATTCACTGTTTTGCATCTTGTGCCCGGCAAACACCACGCAGGACGCCTGGGTCGATTCACCGGCCGTGTGCGAGATGTCAAAACACTCAATGCGCAAGGCGTCCAGGTTGTCCAGCGGCAGCTCG
>JAAFGW010000134.1 GCA_010365175.1 Sulfuriferula multivorans
CGGCATGATCTCTTCATAGGGAATCACGATCCTGAGCGGCAAACTGCCGACCTGAGTCAGAAATGCCCGGTCGATTTCCTTGGTGGCATCGAGGAGTCTGCGCAGCGCTTCGCCGGTCGGGGGAAACCCTGCGGCGAGCGCTTCGCCAGCACGGCGAATGACCAATGCGTCTTTCTGCATCTCCTTGGCAACGTTGCGTGCAAGAACCGGCTCGATGTGAGGCAGGGCAATGCGCAACGGCAGGGCCGCGCGGAGCGCGTTGGTCGTACGCCGACTGTAGGCTAAAAGAATTTTGCGATCCAACGCCACCAGTGCGTCGGATCGGTCCAATTGCAGGTGGCCGGCAGACCAACTCTGCCGATATGGATGCCTGCGATCCGGCACGTTTTCGACCCTAGGCGGGTTTGATCGCGCGGTGAATGCCGATCATGCCGCCAAGCAGGGACTTGACCCCAACGTCACGATAGCCGATTTCGCGCAGCACCCCGCTCAATTCATCAGCCGTGTAGAACATCTCCAGTGCATCAAGAAAGTATTTCTTGCAATTCATCGCCGCCGGGCCACTTCGGAACAGAAAGCCCGTAAGGACGAGGCAGGAACGCAAATACCCGTAATAAAGTTTTTCGACAATCGGATTGCCCGGCCGCAGCATATCGCAGTGACAAAAGCGTCCGCCCGGCTTGAGCACCCGGTGTATCTCCTCGAAGACGGTCTTGACGCGCAGGTGCCGCGATGCAAACTGAAGCGTCACAACGTCGAAATGGTTGTCCGGGAACGGAAGCGCATGCACATCGCCGATCACGCTCTGGATGCGCAGTCCACGCGCCTGGGCGCGCTGCTGGCCGACCTCTTGCATTGCTGCACTGCGGTCCATCGCATGCACTTCCAGGCTCGGTTCGCGCTGAAGAAGCGCAATGCCGATCGCATTCGTGCCAGCGCAAACATCGAGTACCCGCTCGCCTGGGAGCCCTTTGACGACGGACATAAAACGGTTCAAGAACCAGTCCCATAGTCCAAGGCTGGCCACGCGGTTCGCACGGTCGTAGTATGGCGCGACATCGGCGAATACGTCGTTCAGATCCTGCGTCCAGTAGGCACTGAAGCGCTTTTCGCGCGCCTGTTCGCGTGAGGCAAGTGAGGGGGGTGGACTCAATGGGAACTCCTACTTATCGTTGCGCTCCACCGGGAGCGATCAGTTTCATCTGATGGCATGCAAACTACTGCTTCCGTTGCATACCACCATCACAATTTATCAGAAGCGAAATAAGTATACCGCCGTCGCGACGCTGCACAGCGCTGCGATCGAATAGACGGTAGTCGCCACCAGCGTATCGGCGCGAACACCGAAGTCAAAAAAGGTGATGCGCAGACGGTGCGCCTGGCTCCACAACGATAGAAACAGAACTACAAATATCACCAGCTTGCCGAACCAATGCGACGCATAGGCATGCAGTTTTTCGTAGCCCAACATCTCAGGCACAAATCCCATGGCGGCTAGGAGGGTCAGCACAATCAGCACCGGCGTGATCAGTGATACGAGTTCGCCGCCAGCGGCAAAGGTACCCCATATGATAGGTTTGTTCGACTTTGCCATGATCAGATTACCCCCGCCCAGAAAAGAATGAAGAGCGACAACAGAACCCAGACAACATAGTGACCACCTGCCACCACGCTATCGGGCATGAATCCCTCCCCTACCTGGATAGGCAGCGCCTTGGGCGCGACATTGAACCAAGTGAAGGAGTTATAGAGCGAGAACGCCAGGGCAAAAACATGAAACACGATACTTAAGGGTTGACGCAAGGCGGCAAGGAAACCTTCGTATTGAGCCTGGCCTTCAGACAAGCGCGCAAGACCCACCAGCATAATGATCGTATAGATACCGATGAAGATGCTGGTCACTTCGCGCGCCATGTAGCGCATATAACGTGGTCGCTTGAAGAACCAGGCGGTAGGCGATACTTCCTGAATATAGGGTCGGCGGCTCATTTTTTGCTCCATGACATGAAGTGCTCAAGGTACCAATCGACGGTGCTCGCCACCTTCACCTGCTGCAGCGCAGCCGCCGGATCCACATGCTTGGGACAGACATCGGAGCAGGCACCCACGAAAGTGCATTCCCATACGCCTTCGTTGGTGGCGATCTCCTCCTGCCGCTCGTCCCGGCCGCCGTCGCGCGAATCCAGGTTGTAGCGATGTGCCAGGGTGATTGCTGCAGGCCCGATGAACTTCGATTTTGTCAAGCCATATTCAGGACAGGCGGCGTAGCACAGCATGCAATTAATGCACATGGAAAATTTATGGTAGCGCTTCAACTGTTCCGGCGTCTGCTTGTATTCGCCCTCCGCAAGGGTCTTCGGCTGACCCGGAATCAAGTAAGGCTTGACGCGCTTTAACTTGTCCATGAAATCATCGGCGACTGACACCAGATCGCGCTCGATCGGGAAATGAGCCAGCGGTTCAATCCGGATCACCCCCTCGTAGTCGCGCACCATGGCCTTGCAGGCCAGCTTGGGTTCGCCGTTGATCATCATGCCGCAGCTGCCGCACACCTGCATGTGACAGGACCAGCGATAGGCGAGCGTCGGATCAAGATTGTCCTTGAGGTAATTCAAGGCGTCGAGCATGCACCACTCGTTCTTGCACGGCACCGAGTAGCGCTGATACCTCGGCGCTTCATCGGTCTCGGGGTTATAGCGCAACACTTCAAGCTCGACCTGCCGAGCCCCCAGTCTGTTTTCACTCATTTCTTTGCTCCTGAGTAATCACGCACACCGGGAGGAGAGGTAGTGATCACCACGTCACGGTAATCAATACGCGGCGGTTCAGTCGGGTGGTAGTACGCCATGGAATGTTTGAGGTACTTGCTATCGTCGCGCGCCGTGAAGTCAAGGCGCTGATGCGCGCCGCGCGATTCCTTGCGTTCGCGTCCGCTGACTGCGACTGCTTCGGCGCAATCGAGCATCGAGCCCAACTCCAGTGCCGAAAGCAGGTCGGTGTTATAAACATTGGTCTTGTCGTGGAGCGCCACGTCAGCGTAGCGGCGACGCAGATCGGCAAGCTTTTCGCAGGTCTTTGCCAAGCCCTCCTGGGTGCGGTAAATGCCAGCGCCCTCTTCCATGGTATCCGTCATCTCCTTGCGCAAACCCGAGATCGACTCCTTGCCGATGCTACGCATGAACAGCGCGCGAAGCTTCGCCTGCGCAGCTTCCCCCTGAGCCGCGAGCGCGGCATCGTTGCCCGGCTTTTGAGCGCGTGCATAGTTGAGCGCTTCGAGTCCGGCGCGATGGCCAAACACCAGAATTTCCACCAGGGAGTTCGATCCCAAACGGTTTGCACCGTTGATGCTGACACAGGCGCACTCGCCCGCCGCATAGAGACCAGGCAGCGAAGTCGCGGCCTTGGTATCGGTGTGAATGCCGCCCATCATGTAATGCACCACCGGGCGAATCGGCACCATTTCCTTGACCGGGTCGATACCCAGGTAGCTGATGCAGATATCGCGCACAAAAGGCAGGCGCTCGTTGATCGTCTTCTCGCCAAGGTGGCGCATGTCCAGCCAGACGCAATCGCCCCAAGCCGTCTTGACCGACCGGCCTTTCTGTATTTCATGCCAAATGGATTGACTCACGCGATCGCCCGGGCCGAGCTCCATGGTCTTCAACTGCGGTTTGCCCAGCGGTGTCTCGGGTCCCATGCCATAGTCTTGCAGGAATCGATAGTTGTCCTTGTTCAGGAGCACGCCGCCTTCGCCCCGGCAGGCTTCGGTCAGCAGAGTCCCGGTGTTGGGCAGCCCCGTCGGGTGGTACTGGACGAATTCCATGTCCTTCAAGGGCACGCCGGCGCGATAGGCCATGGCCATGCCGTCGCCAGTCTTGATCGCGCCATTGGTGTTAAACGGGAACATGCGACCCGCTCCACCGCCGGCGATGATCACTGCGCCAGCCTGGAAGCGGCGCATCTGGCCGGTCTTCATCTCGATTGCGGTGAGTCCCTGGCAGCGCCCGTCATCCACCATAAGATCGGTGGCGAAATATTCGTCGAAGCGCTGGATGTTCGGGTACTGCAGGGAGGTCTGGAACAGCGTATGCAGAATATGGAAACCCGACTTGTCGGCGGCGAACCAAGTGCGCTGGATCTTCATGCCGCCAAACGGCCGCACCGCCACCGAACCATCGGGCTCGCGATTCCATGGGCAGCCCCAGTGTTCCAACTGGGTCAGCTCCTTGGGTGCCTCGTGGATGAAATACTCGACCGCATCCTGGTCGGAAAGCCAGTCCCCGCCACCTACGGTGTCATCAAAATGCTGCCCATAGCTATCATCGGGTTTGACCACTCCTGCGGCACCACCCTCCGCCGCGCAAGTATGACTGCGCATCGGATAGACCTTTGAGATCAGAGCTATTCGAATCTTGGGATCCGCCTGCGCGAGCGCAATGGCAGCGCGCAATCCCGCGCCTCCTGCTCCGATTATGGCCACATCCGTCTTGATCGTCTCCATCAGTTCCCCTAAGAGTTAGTTGTCGAGCCGCGCCGCCATGCCTGCTGCATCCATCTACCTGCTTATATTAATTTCGACATTTCGGAGCTAGGGAATACTATAACAATAGCCACTTCACTTTCTTGATTTAAGTCAAGAATTATTTTGGGGCAAGCTCCGCCGCACCTGCATTAAAAGAAGACGTGCGCCAACACAGGCAACGATCAAGAGACCAATTTCGATAGTGCAACCATTCTGTCTGGGCTTGTATATTGGCATGTAACTAACGAAACATGACTACACTCCGTATATCGCCATATGGCATACGGAGACGTAGTCATGCGCCAGACCGAGTTGCACCTGAGCGATGAAGATCGCATAGCCATTGATGAAATTCGCGCCAAGGGCGTCCATCACTCGCGCGAAGTTAACCGTGCCCACACCTTGTCTTGCCTGGATCGGGGTATTCCAGAGTCCCAAATCATGAACGTTCTGGGAATCGGACGCACTGCCGTGTGGCGCACCCGGGCGGCCTATTTGCAGGGAGGCATCGAGTTGGCAGTGTTTGACGTTGCACGCTCGGGGCGCCCTGAGCAGTACGACACGGATGCCCAGGCACGGGTGACGGCGCTGGCGTGCTCGACACCCCCAGAGGGACTGCAGCGTTGGACCATAGTCGCACTTGAGCGTGCGGCCCGCAAGGAACCCGGGCTGAATGGGGTGAGCCGCGAAACGGTGCGCCGCATGTTAAAAAAACGACCTGAACCCTTGGCGCCGGTTGATGTGGTGCATCGGGGTACTCAATGAGGAGTACCGCAGTCGGATGTACGACTTGTTGGCGCTTTATGCCAAGCCTCTTTGCCGCAGGGAGCCGGTGATCTGCATTGATGAGAAGAGCCTGCAACTCATCGGACACAAGCGAACGATCGAATGGAACTTCACCCGACAAGAGGCCGATCGCAAGCTCGGATCACATTATGTTTCAAATTTTTCGTGTTGATGTACTAGCCTTCTGGGGCACCAAGCCGATGTCTGCGCGGCTTATTGCACCGTTGAAGTGGGCGGCTGCTGGTGGCTCTGGTTCATGAAAATCTGCGCCGCATCGACTGGATCGAAATCGTACTGCGCGCCGCAAAACTCGCAACCGACTTCTACCTTGCCGCGATCGGCAATGATACTTTCAATCTCTGCCGTGCCCAGGCTGCGCAGCATATTGCCTACGCGCTCGCGCGAGCAGCTGCAGGCAAAGCTCGGCGTCAAGGGCTCAAACTGCGTGAGCTGCTCTTCCCAGAACAAGCGGCGCAAAATCGTGTCCGCGTCCAGGGTTAACAACTCTTCGCGCTTCAATGTCCCTGCCAGCATGGCAATGCGTTGGTAATCTTCATTGAGGCCAATCTGGTCTTCATTGGCGTCCCGGTCAAGCCGGCCCTCCAGATTACCCTGCCCTTTCACAGGCAGCCGCTGAATCAGCAGGCCTGCCGCGACCTTTCCATCAGCGGCCAGAATCAGTTTGGTGTCGAGCTGTTCACTTTGCAGCATGTAGTGCTCCAGCACCTCACTGAGACTTTCAATTTTTTCGTGTTGGTCGCCAAAAAGTGGTACCACGCCCTGATAAGGCTGCTGGCCCGGCAACTTGTCTTTCGGGTCCAGCGTGATGGCGCAACGCCCTTGGTTGCTGACATTGACCAACTGGCTCAGTGAACTACCCGCATCGACATCACCCGTCACGGTTGCGGTTGCGCGCAGGCTCAGGTCGGGCTGCACTTCCGCCACCGCAAGACTGACAGGGCCATCGCCAAAAACTTGCAGAATCAGCGCGCCATTGAACTTGATATTGCTCTGCATCAGTGCGCCTGCAGCCGTCATTTCACCGAGCAGGTGCATGACCTCGACCGGATAACCTCCAGCGGCTTGTCGTCGCTTGAGGATTTCTTGCCAGGCATCGGTCAAGCGCACGAGCATGCCGCGCACCGGCAAACCGTCAAAGATAAATTTATGAAGTTCAGACATGGGAAAAAAGGTAAAAGGTAAGCGGCTCCGGCAGAAAACGAAAGCCAGCCGTTCAGGCCAGCTTTTTGAGCCCCACCTTGTAGCGCCGGGCATTGTCCATATAATGGCGGGCGGTCATTTTTAAATCCGCGATCTGTTCGGCAGAAAGTTGCTTAACCGCTTTGGCCGGGCTTCCCAGGATCATGCAGCCATCGGGAAACTCCTTGCCTTCGGTCACCAGTGACCCCGCGCCGACCAGACAGTTTTTACCAATTTTTGCGCCATTGAGCACCACCGCCTGAATGCCGATCAGCGAGCCGTCACCGATGGTGCAGCCATGCAGCATGACCTGATGGCCTACGTTGACGTTTTCACCAATGATCAATGGCATGCCGGGGTCGGCGTGCAAAACACTGTTATCTTGAATATTGGAACCCTTGCCCACGGTAATGGTTTCCGTGTCGCCCCGAATCACCACACCGAACCAGACGCTGCTGTCTTCATTGAGGGTCACATTGCCCACGACCCGGGCGCTGTCAGCCACCCAAGCTGATTCATGGATGGCAGGGGTCAGATCGTCCAGTTGATAAATGGCCATGGGTGTCCTTGATTGAATCGTCGTGGGGTGGCCTTGATTGTACGGAGCCCTCTGGCCCTATCGTTGACAATTCAGCCATGACTGCCACGCCCCCACCCGCAGAACTGCGGCAGCTTGCCCTGCAGGCACTGCTGGAGCCAGATCCAAAGCAAAAAGTACTCCTAGCCCTTCTTTTACGGGCGCAAGCAGCTACACTTTCAATAGCAACTGACGCTAATTTTCAGGCGCCATCCGGTCTGCCCGGCTGTCCGGCGCGGCCGGAGTTGCGCTCACACCTGGATCTGCCCAAGCGCTCCCCCTTCACCCCGGAAGGCCTGGCCGCGCTGCTCCACGCGCTCACACACATCGAGTTCAATGCTATCAATCTGGCGCTGGATGCCGTCTGGCGCTTTGCCGAGATGCCACCCGCCTACTACCCTGAAGTTCCTCCCGTTTTCCTTCATCAAATAGCATTATTTCTACCCTCGTAGCTAGGGAAGACCACCAACGCGTGGTCTTTTTTTGATGTGAATATGTAGTCACTAAAATTACTTGATAGTTATGGTTTTATGGCTATAATGATCTGCATGGCAT
>JAAFGW010000135.1 GCA_010365175.1 Sulfuriferula multivorans
GCAACATGGGCTTGCGGCGGAAACACGAGTGGCAGCCATAACACCCCACCCAACACCCGCAACGGAAAGCCGCGCGGCAGCAGCAACCACACCGTGCCCACCACAGCCAACACCGTCGCCAAGCCATCCGGTGCTGGCCGCGCAGCAACCGCCCAGGACAGCGTGCTGGTCCATACCAGCCCCTGACCCAGCCAGTCCATTATCCACGCCGCCACGTGCCACAGCGACGGCACAACGACGCCGAGCAAAGCCAGCGGAGTAACCAGCCAGCTCACCACAGGAATCGCTACAGCATTGGCCAGTGGCGACACGATGGACACCTGCTGGAACAGTAATAGCAAGGCAGGCGCCAGCGCCAGTGTCACCGCTGCCTGTACCGTGACCCAGCCGCGCAGTTTGTCAGGTATCGCCACGCGGCCGAACGTCACCCACAAAATGACCGCCATCGCGCCAAACGACAGCCAGAAGCCAGCCGACAACACCGCCCATGGGTCGATCAGCAATACCGCAAACAACGCCCAAACCAGCGCCGAAAATGGACGCGGCTCACGTCGCCCCCAGAAGGCCAGTGCCAACACCCCAAGCATGAATAAGGTACGCTGCGCCGGCACCTGAAACCCCGCCAGCACGGCATATGCGCACGCGGCCAGCACGGCGGCCAGGATCCCTGCCTGGCGTGCCGGCATGCGCTCCGCCGCGCGTGGCCAGCGCCGCCAGCCAAATGCCACCCCCCATCCTGCGAGCGCCGCAATCATGGTGACGTGCAGGCCGGATATCGACAGCAGATGATTGACCCCGGTACGGGTGAAGGATCGCCATTGGTCGTGCGGTATGCTGCGCTGGTCGCCGATCACCAATGCCGCGATGACGCCGGCATAGGGCGCATCGCCCAAGGTGAAAACAATCCGCTCGCGAATGGCAGCGCGCGTGGCGGCTATCCATGCGCCAGGGGTGGCGGCACGCCCATCGATGCGCTGTGGCTGCGGGTTATCGCGTACGGTTCCCGAGGCGGCTATGTTCCGCTCCAGCATCCAGGCTTCGAGGTCAAAGCCATGTGGATTGTGGGTACCGTAGGGTCGCTTCAGCCGGACCGTGAATTGCCAGCGCTCGCCGGCGCGTACGGTAGGAATGCGATCGCCCTTTCGCGGCCAGTAGCGTGTGAGTTGGATGCGCTTCAAGCTTGGCGCGTTGGGCGTAATGACCTGCTCGACATCGAGCAAAAAACGCTCGCCGC
This sequence comes from Sulfuriferula multivorans, assembly GCA_010365175.1. Taxonomy (GTDB): domain Bacteria; phylum Pseudomonadota; class Gammaproteobacteria; order Burkholderiales; family Thiobacillaceae; genus Thiobacillus. The sequence continues at coordinate 1,235 of JAAFGW010000135.1, forward strand.
GGGCGTTGGTCTGCGGCAGGTCACTGACCACGCCAATCACGTTGATTTCCACGCCCTGCCAGTGATCGGGCAACCGATCGGCCAGCCGCAGATCAGCCAGCCACGCCGCCCAGGCAAACCCAAGCGCGGCACACAACAGCGCAATACCGAGACGGCGCACGGCTTTGAAAAAGGTATGGGCGAAAGTGGGCAACAGCAGCACCGCAGACAATAGCGGCAACACCCACAGCCAGCGCGCGGACGGCAAAGCGGCCTGCTGTTGCAGCAGCCACACGCCGAAACAGAACGCGATGAGCGCAATCCGCATCGCTTGGGGTGGTCAGACCGGCTGCAACATCCCGTCCACCAGCCGCAACTGCCGGTCCATACGGGCAGCCAGATCAATGTCGTGGGTCACGACTATCAGACTGGTGTTGTGTTTTTGGTTGAGTTCACGCATCAAATCAAACACCGCATTGGCGGTGTGGCGATCGAGGTTGCCAGTGGGTTCGTCGGCCAGAATGCAGGCAGGCTGGGTAACCAACGCACGTGCGATGGCTACGCGCTGACGCTCCCCCCCCGAAAGTTCGCCCGGGCGATGGGTCAGCCGATGCCCCAAACCCACTTCGTTCAACACGTCTGCCGAGCGTGACATGGCCTGGACTTTTTCCAGCCGACGGATAGTCAGCGGCATGGCAGCATTTTCCAACGCCGAAAACTCAGGTAGCAGGTGGTGAAACTGGTAGACAAACCCCAAAGCCGTGTTGCGCAGTTCACAGCGCGCTGCTTCGGATAGGGCAAAGGGATCACGGCCGAGCAGTTCGACCTGCCCGGTTGTGGGTGAATCGAGTCCACCCAGCAAATGCAGCAGCGTGCTTTTTCCCGATCCCGAGACCCCGACAATCGCAAGCGACTCGCCGGCGCGGACCTCCAGATCGACGCCGGTCAGAACCGGTACATCGCTTTTTCCCTGGCGGAATATTTTGCTTAGTCCGGTGCATCGCAGCACGGTCTCATTCATAGCGCAGTGCCTCGGCCGGGTTGATACGCGAGGCAGCCCAGCTGGGATACAAGGTTGCGACCAGACTGATGAGCAACGAAACACCCGCGATCAACCCCACATCGCCCCACACCAGCTTGGATGGCAATTCATTGATGTAATACACATCTGCCGGGAACAGATCCATCCCGGCCATGCGCTCGATAATGGGCACGACGGTCTCAAGATTCAGCGCGAGCAACACCCCGCTCGCCACCCCCAGCAAGGTGCCAAACACCCCGATGAATGCACCCTGCACCATGAAGATGGCCATGATCGAACCGGGTCTGGCGCCAAGTGTACGCAGAATGGCGATATCGGACTGTTTGTCGGTGACGGCCATCACCAGCGTCGAAACAATGTTGAAAGCCGCCACAGCAACGATCAGCAGCAGGATCAAGAACATCATGCGTTTTTCGATCGCCACGGCACGAAAGAAATTGGCGTGGCTTTGCGTCCAATCTGTGATGTAAAACAGACCATTCAGACTTTGCGACAGTTCACGTGTCACGAACGGTGCCCTGAACAAATCGTCGAGTTTCAGGCGCACCCCCGAAACGTCATCGCCCAAGCGCAACAGCTTTTGCGCATCCTGCATATTAATTAGCGCAAGTCCGGAGTCGTATTCGAACATGCCGGCTTCAAAGATGCCGGTGACGGTGAATTGCTTGACACGCGGCATCACACCGGCCGGGGTGATGTTGCCTTGTGGACTTAACAACACCAGTTTGTCGCCAGGGAAAACGTTCAGCACACGTGCCAACTCTCCACCCAGGATGATGCCGAACTCACCGGGTTTGAGATCAGTCAGCTTGCCCGACTTCATGTGTTGTGCGAAGTCGGCCACCTGATTTTCCAGTTCAGGCTGGATGCCGCGAATGACTGCGCCGCGAACCGAGTCGCCATTGGCGAGCATGCCCTGCGAATTGACAAACGGCGCACCCGAAATCACGCTTTTATTCTGTTTTGCTTGTGCCAGCACGCTGGGCCAGTCTGCAAGCCGGTCAGCAGGGCCGCTGATTTCCAGATGCGCAGCCACACCAAGAATGCGAGTCCGCAATTCTTCCTGAAAGCCATTCATCACGCTCAACACCACAATCAGTGCCATCACACCCAGTGCGATGCCCGCCATCGAGGCTATGGAAATAAAGGAAATGAAATGGTTGCTGCGCTTGGCGTGGGTGTAGCGCAGGCCTATCTGAAGTTCAAAGGGCAGCAAAACAGATCTCACTAAAAGAATTGCGCGAGTATGCCACAGCTGCCCTACTCTCCCAGCAGATGCAGCACGACATTACGCATCTGCGCGGCACGACGGTGTTCAAAAACGGTGATCCCCTGCCAAGTGCCAAGCATCGGCCCGCCATCGGTAACAGGCACAGCCAGATGGGTTTGCGTCAGGGCTGCGCGAATATGCGCCGGCATGTCATCCGGGCCTTCCAGAACATGTTCATAAATGGGGTCGCCTTCCGGCACAAAATGCGAAAAAAAGCGTTCCAGGTCGGTTTGCACGGTTGGGTCGTAATTTTCCTGAATCAGCAAACTCGCCGAGGTATGACGGATATACAGTGTCAGCAGACCCTGCCCAATGCCGGTCTCCCGCACCCAGGTCCGAACCTGTGGGGTAAAGCCATACAACCCCTTACCTTGAGTAGGGACAGTGATTTCATGAAGGGCTTGGCGCATGCTTGTCATTCTAACGAATTGGCTTGTTACACTCGAACCATGCAGATCCTCATCCCACATTTGTTTCCAGACAGCCGCTTACTCGAAGTGGCCACGCAAAATCTCTGCTTACCCGCGCTGGAAACACTATTGGGACGCGGCAGCCTCCAGGCCTGCCCCGCTGATGGTACCGAAGCGGCGCTGTGCCAGGCGCTAGGCATTGCCCGGCAGCATGACTGGCCGCTAGCCCCCATCACGCTGGAAGCGGATGGACAGGAGGCTGGTGGCGCTTATTGGCTGCGCGCCGACCCAGTGCATCTGCAGGTGATGCGAGACCAGATTGTGCTGGCAGACCCTGGCGTGCTCAATTTGTCACAGCTGGAAGCAGATGAATTATCGACCTCGATCGCTCAGCATTTTGGTGAAACCCTGAACCCGATTCAGCTACACCCTCAGCGTTGGTACCTGCAGTTTTCGCATCCGCCACGGCTTACGACCACGCCTTTGTCTGTAGCAGCCGGGCGGAATATCGATTCGGTCCAGCCTCAAGGTGAAGCAGCTCAGCAGTATCGGACTTTACTCAATGAATTGCAGATGCTGCTGTTTACGCATCCGGTCAACCAGGCACGTGAATTGCGCGGCGAGTTACCGATCAATTCTGTGTGGCTATGGGGTGGAGGAGTCAAGCCAGAGACGACTCAAACAGGATTATCGCTGTATGCAAATGCGCCCGAAGCCTGCGCCTTGGGTAAATATGGCGGCGCACGGGGATTTCCCATACCCGCAAAATTAGAAAGATCACTGATTCAAAGAGAGAACGTGATACAGCTGGATGCGTTGACGCCTGCAGGCCTATGCGGCGATGCCTATGCTTGGCGTGAAGCACTCCGTGCAATGGAGCAGGACTGGTTTGTACCGCTACTCGCTGCGCTCCGAACGGTCGACTCAAAAGGGGTACACCTGTCGGATCCGGTCAACGGAAAATCTCTCTTTGTGAAAAGGACGGACACCTGGAAAATCTGGCGGCGTCCAAGAACGCTGCTTTCATTCATCAACTGAGTGAGTCGACTCCATCAAAATATTGCTGGATATTCGCCCACGATGATGCAGGCTTGTCGATAATTGCTGGGAAACGCTGTTATTAATGCACAGCAAGCAATCCGGCAATTATTCTGACAAGGTCGGCACCGCGCCATATTAAACAGGCGCCACGTTAATCAGGAGCCGGTTAAACAGGCGTTGCCCACAGATCGTGTTCGTCGGCTTCCTCGACACGGACCTTGAGACACGTACCCGGCTTCAGATCGAACACGCCATTCAGATAAACCACGCCGTCGATTTCCGGCGCATCAGCATGGCTGCGCGCAATAGTGCCCTCATCGTCCGCTTCGTCGACGATTACCTCAATCTCCCGCCCAATCTTGGCGTGAAGCTTAGCTGCAGATATCGCCGCCTGAACTTCCATAAAGCGTGCCAAGCGTTCTTCTTTTAACGATTCTGGAATGGCATCAGGTAATTCGTTGGCAACCGCCCCCTCAACCGGTGAGTACTTGAAACACCCCACCCGATCGAGTTGAGCTTCATGAAGAAACGCCAACAACTCATCAAACTCTGCCTCAGTTTCACCCGGAAATCCCACGATAAACGTAGAACGCAAAGTGAGATCGGGAACACCCGCACGCCAAGACTGAATGCGCTCCAAGGTCTTCTCAACCGCACCCGGTCGTTTCATCAACTTAAGAATGCGCGGGCTGGCGTGCTGAAACGGGATATCAAGGTAGGGCAGGATGATGCCATCGGCCATCAGTGGAATAACATCATTCACGCTAGGATACGGATACACATAATGCAATCGAACCCAGGCGCCGAGTTCACCCAACGCCCCAGCAAGCTCGGTCATGCGTGTTTTTAGTGGACGGCCATTCCAGAAACCGGGGCGATACTTCACATCAACGCCATAGGCACTCGTGTCCTGCGATACCACCAGCAGTTCTTTTACGCCAGCACTCACCAAGGCTTCAGCTTCACGCATAACGTCACCAATCGGCCTACTGACCAAGTCGCCGCGCATTGATGGAATGATGCAAAAAGTACATCGATGATTACATCCCTCAGATATTTTGAGGTAGGCATAGTGTCGTGGCGTGAGTTTGATTCCACCCGGAGGGATCAAGTCCTCAAACGGATCGTGCGGCTTGGGCAATGCAGTGTGCACCGCCAGCATCACCTCATCCAGCGCATGGGGTCCTGACACGGCCAGCACTTTGGGATGCGCCGCACGTATCACGTCACCCTTTGCGCCGAGACAGCCAGTGACAATAACCTTGCCATTTTCAGCCAGCGCCTCACCAATTGCGTCGAGAGACTCCTCCACTGCAGCATCAATGAAGCCACATGTATTGACCACGACCACATCAGCGTCGTTATAGCTGCCCACGATGTTGTAACCTTCAGCGCGCAACTGGGTCAGGATGCGTTCGGAATCAACCGTCGCCTTGGGGCAGCCGAGTGAAACAAAACCAACGGTGGGTGTGCGAGAAGAGTGTGCTTTGGTTACCATAGCGTTCACAAAGGAGCAGATTAAATGTACATCGTTGCAATTGGATGGGCTTACGTCATTCTAATGATGGCAATCACTTCCAGCACTATCGGTAAGGCGATAGCCATCCTGATTTTCCTGGGCGTAATACCACTCGGATTATTTGTGCTGATCTTCGGCAGGCCTAAACGCCGTTCAATGCCCGTCACCGATGAAGAACCCCACCAGTCCGACACTCCCGATTCCCAAGCCGATCAGCAATAGCTGCTGCAGCGTCGAGCGTATTTCAGCGCGTTTGTGTAAGCCTGGAATCAAATCGGACAGGGCCACATACAACATGCTGGCAGCAGCTACGCCCAAGAGTACTGGCATGAAACCACCCATCATGGACAATGCGTAGTAACCGACCAACGCGCCAATCAGCGTCGCCACTCCCGTCAGGAAATTAAGCAGCAAAGCTTGTGTACGTGTGTAACCAGAATGAAGCAGAATCAAGAAATCGCCAATTTCCTGAGGAATTTCATGGGCGATGATTGCCAAGGTTGTCACCATGCCCAAGCGAAAGTCGACCAAAAAAGCACCCGCAATTATGATTCCATCAACGAAGTTATGGAAAGTATCCCCAACCGTGATCATCAGTCCCGAACGACCATGATCATGATGTCCATGCCCGCCATGCGCTTCGCACACTTCATCATGGCAATGGCGCCAGAGTACCAATTTTTCCAATAGAAAAAACAGCAGTATCCCGCCCAATAAAGACTGGGCAATAACATTTATATCGCCGCCCATTTGCACGGCCTCTGGCAACACTTCGAGAAGCGATGCACCAAGCAACGCGCCAATGGCATAACTCACCAGTACAGGCACCCAATTAGGTTTTGCCGATAAAGCCAGAATCGCTGCAAGCAAAAGGCTTAGCAAACTACCGGCAGCAGTTGCGATCAAAATGATTGCGAGGGTTGGCATGGGAGAAGAAGGGAGACTGCAAAGACGGGCATTATACCGGGCGCGTCTTTAATAAAGATTATTCTGCTAAATCACACTCAGTTTGCACCAATGAAGGGGGTGTAAATAGTTTTGTGTAACGGTCATTAGGCAGGAGACTGCCGCCCTCAAAGGAAACCTATGACCAAACGCAAAGTAGTCCAGCCGGAC
>JAAFGW010000136.1 GCA_010365175.1 Sulfuriferula multivorans
CTGGCGATCGGCTATACGCTCGACGAGTTGCAGAACGACATCACTGGCGGCGCGACCCCGGCGTCGTTCGAGCCGTCAATCGATTACGTTGTCACCAAAATTCCCCGTTTTGCGTTTGAAAAATTTCCGCAGGCCGACGATCGTCTGACCACACAGATGAAATCGGTCGGCGAAGTGATGGCCATCGGCCGCAGTTTTCAGGAGTCGTTGCAAAAAGCCTTGCGCGGTTTGGAAGTCGGCGTCGATGGCTTTGACCCAAAGACGACGGACCGTGAAGAAATCGAAGCTGAGCTGATGTCGCCTGGCCCCGAGCGCATCTGGTATGTCGGCGATGCATTTCGTGTCGGCATGAGCCTAGCAGAAATCCACACTGTTTCCAAAATTGACCCCTGGTTTCTCGACCAAATTCAAATGTTGATTGAGCTGGAAACTTCGCTTGCCGGACGCTCGCTGGCCGAGATTGATCGTGACGAACTGCGCTTGCTGAAACGCTCCGGCTTCGCGGATCGCCGCCTGGCAACGTTGTTGAATACTGACCAGCACGCAGTACGTGCGCGTCGCCAGGAACTGGGCCTGCATCCAGTATACAAACGGGTCGACACCTGCGCAGCTGAGTTCTCCACGCAAACTGCTTACATGTATTCGACCTACGAGGAAGAATGTGAAGCTCAGCCAACCCATGCGAAGAAAGTCATGGTGCTGGGCGGGGGGCCGAACCGCATCGGTCAGGGTATCGAATTCGATTACTGCTGCGTGCATGCCGCGCTGGCATTGCGTGAAAATGGCTTCGAGACCATCATGGTCAACTGCAACCCGGAGACGGTTTCCACCGATTACGACACGTCCGATCGTCTGTATTTCGAGCCGCTGACGCTGGAAGATGTGCTGGAAATCGTGCGCATCGAAAAGCCTTTTGGCGTGATCGTGCAATACGGCGGTCAGACACCCTTGAAGCTGGCACGTGATCTGGAAAAGCACGGTGTGCCGATTATTGGCACCAGTCCAGACATGATCGATGCAGCAGAAGACCGTGAGCGTTTCCAGAAAATGCTGCAAGCGTTGGGCCTGAAGCAGCCGCCCAACCGCACTGCACGTGATCCTGAGAGTGCCATCCGCATGGCCGAGGAAATCGGCTATCCGCTGGTGGTGCGTCCCAGCTATGTGCTGGGTGGGCGCGCCATGGAAATTGTGCGCGAAGAATCCGATCTGCGCCGGTACATGACCGAAGCGGTGAAGGTATCGAATGATTCACCTGTGCTGCTCGATCGGTTTTTGAACGACGCAATTGAAGTGGATGTGGATGCGCTGTCCGATGGCGAGCAAGTAGTTATCGGCGGCATCATGCAGCACATTGAGCAGGCTGGCGTGCATTCCGGCGATTCTGCGTGTTCACTGCCGCCTTACAGCTTGTCAAAGGACGTACTGGACGAAATGCGCCGCCAGACCGTGGCGATGGCGAAGGCACTGAATGTGATCGGCCTGATGAACGTGCAGTTCGCTATTCAGGGGGATACGGTATACGTGTTGGAAGTGAACCCGCGCGCATCGCGAACCGTACCTTATGTGTCGAAGGCTATTGGTGCACCGCTGGCCAAGATTGCCGCACGGGCGATGGCTGGTATTTCGCTCAAGTCGCAAGGGTTCGAAAAAGAAATCATCCCGCCGTATTTCTCGGTGAAGGAAGCGGTATTCCCCTTCCGTAAATTCCCGGGTGTCGATACCATCCTTGGCCCTGAAATGAAGTCGACGGGCGAAGTCATGGGAGTGGGCAACAATTTTGGCGAGGCTTTCCTCAAATCGCAGCTGGCGTCGAGCTCTGAACTACCGAAGCCGGGTGGACGCGCTTTTGTGAGTGTGCGCTCGAGCGATCGTGAAGCTGTAATCGAAGTGGCGCAGGCTTTACGTGATCTTGGATTTAATCTTGTCGCCACACGGGGTACCGCGCAGGCGATCGAAGCTTCGGGGATTCCCGTTGCTGTGGTTAACAAGGTCAAGGAAGGCCGTCCTCATATCGTCGACATGATCAAGAACGGCGAAATTGATTTTATTGTCAACGTGGTTGAGGATAAAAAAGCGGTGAAGGACTCTTACACGATTCGTGCCGAAGCACTGGCGCGCCGGGTGGTGTACTTTACGACGCTGGCGGGTGCGCAGGCTGCTTGCATGGGCATGCAGCACGGCACCGAACTCGAAGTGTATTCCTTGCAGTCGCTACATCAGCGCCTGCACTGAACTAAAACAGCACTGATCTGAAAAGGCAAGCAAGTGACCAAATACCCTCTTACCGTGGTGGGCGCCGAAAAATTGCGCACCGAATTGCAACATTTGAAAAGCGTTGAGCGTCCGACTGTAATCCTGGCGATTGCTGAGGCCCGCGCGCATGGCGACCTGTCTGAAAATGCCGAATACGATGCGGCCAAGGAAAAACAAGGCTTTGTGGAAGGGCGGATTGCCGATCTGGAAGGTAAGCTGTCAAACGCCCAGATTATCGACCCAACTACGCTGGACGCAGATGGCCGGATTGTCTTTGGTGCTACGGTCGAACTTGAGGATGCCGCTTCTGGTGAAGCCGTAACCTATCAGATCGTGGGCGACGACGAAGCCAACATCAAGCAAGGCAAAATATCTGTCTCATCACCGATCTCGCGTGCATTGATAGGGAAATATGCGGGCGATAACGTGGATGTACAGGCGCCCGGTGGTGTTCGCAAATATGAAGTGTTAGACGTGCTGTACATATAGTCATGCGGCGCTTTTGGGAGGGCCTCGCCGCAACGTCACTGGTGCTATGGATAGGCGGCATGTGGGCGATTGGCTACATTGCAGCCCCTGTTTTGTTTACCAGTCTGGGCGATAAGCAACTTGCAGGAATGCTGGCCGGAAAACTATTTGGCGTCATCGCCTGGGTCGGGATCGCTTCAGCAATTTATCTACTAGTTTATCGACTTGCCCGCGATGGCGGCAACGCCTTGAAAACCCTGTTCTTTTGGGGTGTTGTCTTGATGCTGGGTTTAACGTTGGCGAGTCACTTTGGTATCCAGCCCATCATGCAGGGATTGAAAGATCAGGCAATGCCGCTGGCCGTGATGCAAAGCGTATTTGCTGACCGTTTCTCCCGTTGGCACGGGGTATCAAGCATTTTGTACCTGATTCAGAGTGCGCTGGGTCTGTTTCTGGTTTGGCGGGCGGGGGTAGCGCGCTAAATTGAGCCTGGCAGCAGAATGTAATCAGACCGGTAATGCGATCACGGGCTTGCTGGCTGCGCGATATATCACCAATATTTTGCCTATTTGCTGAACTGGGCTGGCTCCGGTGCCAGCACATATCTCAGCCATCCAGGTGCGGCGGGTTTCCAGTTCGTTGCTGGCTGCCTTGATCTTGATGAGCTCGTGTGAATTGAGCGCAAGTTCGATTTCTTTCAATACGGTGGCGCTGAGCCCGTTGTTACCTATCATGACGACCGGCTGACGGGTGTGTGCCAAACTTCTGAGATGTTGCCGCTGTGCGGCCGTAAGAGATTTCATGCGGTGTCCTTAATTAAACTGAGCCCTTAAACTGAGGGCGGATTGTAGCCGATAGAGATGGCAGAGAAGCCGAAACGAACCAAATCAGGCAGTGCCTGGATGCACGAACACGTGACAGATCCCTACGTCAAAAAGGCGCAGTTGGATGGTTACCGTTCACGTGCCGCCTATAAATTGCTGGAAATCAATAAACGAGATCATCTGTTGCGCCCCGGCATGACGGTGGTGGATTTGGGTGCGGCACCCGGTAGCTGGTGCCAACTGGCCGTGCAAATGATGAAACAGCAGGGCAGAGTGTTGGCTATAGACCTTTTGCCCATGGCATCGATGCCAGGTGTGGATAGCCTGGAGGGCGACTTTACCGAACCGGTAGCACTCGCCTGGCTGGAAGAAAGGTTGCAATCCGACCGGGTTGATCTTGTATTAAGCGATATGGCGCCCAATATCAGTGGAATCATGTTGAGTGATCAGGCCCGGCAATATGAGCTGTGCGAGTTTGCGCTCGAATTTGCAGTGAATTGGTTGAAACCAGATGGCGCTTTTCTGGTCAAAGTTTTTCAAGGTGTTGGGTTTGAGGAATTTCGTGCACTCATGAGGCAGGCATTTGAACAAGTGCTCATACGAAAACCCGATGCCTCGCGTGATCGCAGTAGCGAGCTATATTTGCTTGGCCGCCGCCCCGTTGCGGCGAGTAATAGCAAGACATAATGCTGCCGTGACAACCGGGTTGGATAGGGTTTAGAATGAGTCTAAATATGCTGCGCCAGATTAAAACGTGCCAATTTGGCATCAAGGAGTAAGTGTGAACAATTTGTCCAAGAACGTTGCAATCTGGTTGATTATCGCCGTCGTCCTGATGACGGTGTTCAACCAGTTTGGCGCTCAGCGCACCGCGCAGAAACAGGTGCCGTATTCGCAATTCATAGAAGAAGTACGCCAGCAGCAGATCACTAAGGTCGTGATCGAAGGCAATGTTCTCAAAGGCGAGCGTAGCGACGGTCAGCGCTTTACCAGCTATGCGCCAAGTGATCCCTGGATGGTGTCCGACCTGCTTAAAAATGGCGTATCGGTGGAAGCCAAGCCAGAAGAGCAGCCCTCATTCCTGATGAGCCTGTTTATTTCGTGGTTTCCAATGTTGCTGCTGATCGGCGTATGGATTTTCTTCATGCGGCAGATGCAGGGCGGAGGAAAAGGGGGGGCATTCTCATTTGGTAAAAGCAAAGCACGCCTTCTGGACGAAAACACCAACCCGGTGACGTTTGCAGATGTCGCAGGGTGTGACGAGGCCAAGGAAGACGTCGTTGAAATGGTCGATTTCCTGAAAGATCCGTCGCGGTTCCAGAAGCTGGGCGGACGGATCCCGCGCGGCGTGTTGCTGGTGGGCCCCCCAGGAACCGGTAAGACACTTTTGGCACGTTCGATCGCAGGGGAGGCAAAAGTACCATTTTTCAGCATTTCGGGTTCTGACTTTGTCGAGATGTTTGTCGGTGTCGGCGCTGCTCGCGTACGCGATATGTTCGAGCAGGCCAAGAAAAGCTCGCCTTGCATTATCTTCATCGACGAAATCGATGCGGTCGGTCGCCAGCGTGGCGCCGGATTGGGTGGCGGTAACGATGAACGTGAGCAGACACTGAATCAGTTGCTGGTTGAAATGGATGGTTTTGAAGCGAATGCCGGGGTGATCGTGGTTGCTGCGACTAACCGCCCAGACGTGCTTGATCCAGCCCTGCTGCGCCCCGGTCGGTTCGACCGCCAGGTTTTTGTAGGCCTGCCCGACATTCGGGGCCGCGAGCAAATTCTGCTGGTGCACATGCGCAAAGTACCGGTTGCTCCGGACGTGCGTGCCGATATTTTGGCGCGCGGCACACCGGGCATGTCCGGCGCAGACCTCGCGAATCTGGTCAATGAAGCGGCCTTGTTTGCTGCGCGTGGCAACAAGCGTCTGGTCGATATGGACGATTTTGAGCAGGCCAAGGACAAGATTTTCATGGGTGCCGAGCGCAAGTCCATGGTGATTACGCCCGAGGACAAGAAAAAAACGGCTTACCACGAGTCGGGACATGCCGTGATCGGAATGTCTCTGGAAGGCTGTGACCCGGTACATAAGGTTACGGTGATTCCACGTGGGCGTGCACTAGGCGTGACCATGTCCTTACCGGAGGTTGATCGTTTTAGCTTGTACAAGGATCAAATGCTGGATCAAATTTGCATGCTGTTTGGTGGTCGTGTCGCTGAAGAGATATTTGTTGGCAGTATTTCAACCGGAGCCTCCAATGACTTCGAACGTGCTACCAGCATCGCGCGCGACATGGTGACGCGCTATGGCATGTCCGAAGCTTTGGGCCCGATGGTCTACGGTGAGAACGAGGGTGAGGTGTTTTTGGGGCGTTCAGTGACCACGCACAAGAACATGAGTGAAGCAACCATGCAGAAAGTCGATGCTGAAATTCGTCGCATTCTGGATGAACAGTATGCAATTGCCACAAAAATCCTGACTGAAAAGCGTGACATCGTTGAAGCGATGACAGCATCCTTGCTGGAATGGGAAACCATCGATGCGGCGCAGATAGCCGACATCATGGCAGGAAGGCCACCCCAGCCGCCCAAGCCAGCGACTGTGCCATCTGCACCGCCGCCGAGCGGGGATGACAAACCCAGCGCACCCAAACCGACCGTACAGCCTGCTCAGGAAGCTTGAGCGGTTAACCCGTATCACGCACTACAATGGAGGGGCTTTTTTAGCCCCTCCATTTTTATGTCCGTACTTCACGCTGGCTCACACCGCATCTCACTGACTCGACCCCTCATCATGGGGATCGTCAATGTCACCCCGGATTCGTTTTCGGATGGAGGACGTTTGGCTAATGTGCAGAGTGCAATTCAACATGCGATGACGCTTCAGGAAGAAGGGGCTGTTATTCTCGATGTGGGTGGAGAGTCGACCCGCCCGGGTGCTGATGTTGTATCGGTTGAAGAGGAAATGGGCCGAGTATTACCCGTGATCAAGGCGCTGGTCGAACAGGGATGTGTGGTTTCGGTTGATACGAAAAAGACCGAGGTGATGCGAGCCGCGCTCGATGTGGGTGCATCAATGGTTAATGACGTCATGGCCCTTCGTGCACCGGGCGCGCTAGAAGCGTTAGCCTCATCAGACGCGGCAGTGTGCCTCATGCATATGCAAGGGGAGCCCCAGGGCATGCAACAGGCCCCGTGTTATGCCGATGTTGTCGTAGAGGTGAAGCAATTTCTGCAGGGCCGGTTGCAAGCATGCGAAGCGGCCGGGATCACGCGTGAACGGCTGGTGATCGACCCTGGCTTTGGATTCGGGAAAACGCTTGCGCACAATCTGGCCTTGCTCAACAACGTGTCTGCGCTGGTTGATTTGAATGTCCCGGTGTTGGTTGGCTTGTCACGTAAGGCGATGCTGGGGTTGCTGACCGGACGTGATGTCCATGCGCGGGAGTTTGCTGGCGTGGCAGCACATCTGGCAGCCATTTCGCGCGGCGCGCGGCTAATCAGAGTACATAATGTGTCAGCGATGCATGATGCCTTGGCTATTTGGAATGCAGTGGAGGAGCAACAAAATGGGACGTAAATACTTCGGCACCGATGGGGTGCGTGGCAAGGTGGGTGTATCGCCGATTACCCCGGAGTTTGTGATGCATCTGGGCTATGCGGCCGGCCAGGTGCTGGTGGCAGACCGGGGCAGTTTGCCGCCCAACCAGCATCCTACTGTGTTGATTGGCAAAGATACGCGCATTTCTGGCTACATGCTGGAAGCCGCGATGGAAGCCGGTTTCACAGCTGCAGGCGTGAATGTGTTGATGACCGGACCGATGCCGACCCCGGCCGTGGCTTATCTGACCCGCGCATTGCGCCTACAGGCGGGTGTGGTGATCTCGGCCTCGCACAATCCGTTTGAAGATAACGGAATCAAGTTCTTTTCGTCCAATGGCCAGAAGTTGCCAGACAGTGTTGAAGAAGCCATCGAAGCACGGCTGGATTTTCCCATAGTTACTGTCGAGGCACGTCAGCTGGGGCGTGCGCGCCGGA
>JAAFGW010000137.1 GCA_010365175.1 Sulfuriferula multivorans
CACCTTCGCCGCTACACGAGCCATCATCACTCCAGTTTTTAGTACATCAAACCGGATGATAGTTAATTACGTCAATTAATGCAATTAAACACTAAATAAACATGGCAGTCTGGATTTCACCTGGCAATGGCAGAACGGAGCGTGGCTGGGTGAGGATATCGAACTGTAACTGGCGCGCTGAACGCTCAGCTGAGTGCGCTGGCGACCAGGTTGAGCGTCAGCGCCAGTACCATCAGGTTGAAGCCGAATGACACCAACCCATGCAGCAACACCATGCGGCGCATCGTCGAGTGGGTGATGCCGACGTCGGCGACCTGCGAGGTCATGCCGATTACCGCTGAAAAATACGCGAAGTCGAGATAGGTCGGTTCGGCTGTGCCAGGAAAAATCAGGCCGTGCGTTTTTTCCCTGTAGTAGCGGCGCGCATAGCGCAGCGCGAATACGGTCTGGATCAAAAGCCAGGTGGCGGCCAGGCTGGCGAGCGCCAGCCCAATCTGTAGCCAGCGCGCCCAGCCCAGATGGGTTTTGACAGAGTCGGTTACCAGCAGCACGCCCACCAGGCTGACCCACGATACGAGAATGATCAGAATGTAGAGTGCCGTTGAGCCGGGATCGAGGCTGGATGCCCGTAGCCGGGTTTGCGTCGCGTCGAGTCGCCCAACGCCCCACCAGACGATGACGAGATACACCAGGCAGCCCGTCAACCAACCGGCCAGCAACCCGGTTTTCCATAGCAGCGACTGGGTCAGGACTGTGACGACCCCACCCGTCAGGCCCGCGACAAGTACCCGATGCCAGGCACGCAGTCGGGCGAGCGGATGGAGGCTGGTGTGGGGATACGGCAGTAACAGTTTCATCAGGGTTTCCTGTTGTGTCGTCGTGCGACGAAATGGAGCAAGAGGGCCAGGATCACGACCGCCAGCATGAACCAGTGTTCGACGCGATGCAGCCCTGCCATGTGTTGGCTGAGCAAGGAGCCAAAGGCGTACCCGACACCCGCGACCAAAGGCGCCCACAGCAAGGCGGAGAGGAGATTGAACAACAAAAAGCGGTGCCACGAGAGGTGGCTCATGCCGACCGCAATCGGTAATGCGGTACGCAAGCCCCAGGCAAAGCGCATGGCGAGGATGGTTGTTTTTGGGTGGTGTTCGATTAGAGCAACTGCGCGTTGAACCTTGTCGTCGAGCCAAGGGCGGCGCGCAATCAGGCGCGTGCCCTGGCGGCGGCCGAGCATGAACCAGACCTGATCGCCGATGACCGCGCCCAGCATGGCGACGGCGACCACCGCAGCAAAATCGAGATAGCCGCGATGCGCAGCGTAACCCGCAAGCAGCAGGACGGTTTCGCCTTCCAGCAGGCTGCCGACGAACACAGCGAGCAGACCATACTGAGCAATAAGGGTGGAGAGGTCCATGGGTGCGATTGTAACGTTGGAGAGACTTTCAAAATTCGCCAAATGGTAATGTGGCAGGTGGCCAGGACTGCGAATCATTGTTACGCCAGAGGCTGGTGCGCTAAGCGGTTTGACAGGGAACTGTTCGCCCATTATTTGGCTCAATAAGCACGCATAAACCGCGTTTGAAAGGACCCCTCTCATGCATGCCTCAACCCGTACCTGGACCATCAGAATCCTTGCCGCAACCGTATTGTTCGCGCTGGGAGGCGTAACCCACGCCTGGCTCACGCCGCCGCCTCATGCCGGATTGCCGACAACGCCCGTGGCTGCAGGCGCGCCCGCTCCGGTTCCGGCAGGATTGCCCGATTTCACTCCGCTGGTCCGACAAAACGCTGCAGCCGTAGTCAATATCAGCGTCACCAGCATGGGGCAATCGGGCGTAGCACTGAACGGGGTGCCCGATCCGTTGCAGCGCTTTTTCCAGCCGCTGCCGGAAACGGATCGTGAGCAGACCGGAGTGGGTTCAGGCTTTGTCATTGAATCGGATGGTTACATTCTCACCAATGCCCATGTGGTCGACGGCGCGCGCGAAATCAACGTCAAGTTTTCAGACAAGCGCGAACGCAGTGCGCGGGTGATCGGCGTCGATCCTTTGTCTGACATCGCGCTGATCAAGGTCGATGCAAAAGATCTTCCGACCGTTCAGATTGGCCGGGCCGGCACGCTACGTGTGGGCCAATGGGTGCTTGCAATCGGATCGCCTTTTGGCTTCGAGCAGTCAGCCTCGCAGGGCATCGTCAGCGCGCTGGGGCGCAGCCTGCCCGGTGATGCGTATGTCCCCTTCGTGCAGACAGACGTGCCTATTAACCCCGGCAATTCGGGTGGGCCGTTGATCGATCTGGCGGGCCGCGTCGTGGGCGTGAATGCGCAAATTTACAGCCGCAGTGGCGGTTATCAGGGCGTGTCGTTTGCGATTCCTGTCGATGTGGCAATGCAGGTGGCGGCGCAACTCAAGGCCAACGGCAAGGTGACGCGAGGCTGGCTCGGCATCGAAATCCAAGAGGTCAATCAGGAACTGGCCGCTTCGTTCAAGCTCGATCAACCTACCGGTGCGCTGGTCGCATCGGTTGCGCCGCATCGTCCGGCTGCTGTGGCCGGGATTCGGCCGGGCGATGTGATCCGCAGCTACGATGGCAAGACGATCGTCAAGGCGGGTGACCTGCCGCCCAGGGTGGCGGTGACGCCGCCAGGCCACGATGCCGCGCTTGAAGTATGGCGCAACAGCCATTTGCTTGGTGTGGATGTGACGATAGCCCGACTGCCCGAGCAAACAGCCAGAAGGGGGTGATTTATAGAGCTCGCCGTAGCCACGAAGAAGGCCCTTCATTCGTCAGGGCCAGGGCTGCGGATGGAACGGATGCGTCATGTTGCCGCTGCAAGTTCCTTCGTGAGGATGAACAAAGAGAGACGCATGAGCTTGGCTGCCCAAGTCATGCCAACTCCAGCCCTACACCTTCGAGGCCTGCGCCAAGCATGGCCAGTGCAACAAGCAGGTTGTTTCGCCAGTTTTCAGTCATGGTGTTGTCCTCCATACAGTTAAAGAAATTTGATGCGGCTGCGCAGTTCATCGATGCCTGTCACCACATCGCTTAGCGTGTTGCCATCCTCGGTCGTGCCGACGATCACGCCCTTGCCTGATACGGGAATGATCGTGTCGATCTGGAAGCGCCCGCTGGTGCCGCGCAGAAAACATTCCTCGTCAAAATAGAGACGGTCACCTGTCGTTCCGACCGCATCTGATTCAAGGGTGTCGAACCCGATGAGCCTGACGAGGTCATCATGGTCGCCGAAGTCGATGGCATCGATAGATCGGTTCTCGGGGTTGATCAAAATAGCTTTCATCTTGGGAACCTCATTCTTGTACGCGTTCAATTCAAATGCCCACCCTGATTGGGGTGGGCACCGACCTTGGAGTCAGCCGAGATCAAAGCGATCCAAATCCATCACCTTGGTCCATGCCGCCACGAAGTCGTGGACGAATTTCTCCTGTGCATCCGAGCTGGCATAGACTTCAGCCAATGCTCGGAGTTGAGAGTTCGAACCGAATACCAGATCAACACGGGTGCCAGTCCATTTCTTTTCTCCGGTTTTGCGGTCAGCGCCCTCAAATACCTCTTCATCCTTCGACACGGGCTTCCACACAATGCCCATGTCGAGCAGATTGATGAAGAAGTCGTTGGTGAGTGCGCCCGGCCGCTGGGTGAAGACCCCGTGCTGGGATTGTTCGACGTTGGCATTCATGGCGCGCATACCACCGACCAGAACCGTCATCTCCGGCGCAGAGAGTGTCAGCAATTGCGCCTTGTCGAGCAGCAGTTCCTCGGCCGAGATGGAATACTTGGCCTTCTGGTAGTTGCGGAAGCCATCGGTAATCGGTTCGAGCACGTCGAACGCGTCCACATCGGTTTGTTCCTGCGAGGCGTCCATGCGGCCCGGCGTGAACGGTACCGTCACCGCATGGCCCGCTTGCTTTGCGGCCGCTTCGACACCGGCGCAACCCGCCAGCACAATGAGATCGGCCAGTGAGACTTTCTTGCCGCCGGTGTTGAATTCACGCTGGATGCCTTCGAGCGTTGCTAACACGTTGGCCAATTGCTTTGGTTGGTTGGCTTCCCAGTCCTTCTGCGGTGCGAGGCGAATGCGCGCACCGTTGGCGCCGCCACGCTTGTCGGAACCACGGAACGTGGATGCCGAAGCCCACGCGGTCGAGACCAGTTCCGAAACGGGCAATCCTGCTGCCAGGGTCTTGCCCTTGAGCGCGGCAATGTCCTTGTCGTCGATCAGGGGGTGGTCGACAGCGGGAATCGGGTCTTGCCAAATGAGTTCTTCCTTCGGCACTTCGGGGCCAAGGTAGCGTGTGATCGGGCCCATGTCGCGGTGCGTCAACTTGAACCAGGCGCGGGCGAACGCGTCGGCAAATTCTTCCGGGTTCTGGTGGAAGCGCCGCGTAATTTTCTCGTAGGCCGGATCCATGCGCATCGCCATGTCCGCAGCGGTCATGATGATCGGCACCTTCTTCGAGGCATCGTGCGCAGCCGGCGCCTGGTTGGTGTCGGTTTTCGCTTTTGGCGTCCATTGATGCGCGCCAGCCGGGCTCTTGCTCAGCTCCCACTCGTTGCCGAACAGCATATCCAGATAACTCATGTCCCATTTCGTCGGGGTCGGCGTCCACGAACCTTCGAGACCGCTGCCGATCTGGTCGCCGCCCTTGCCGCTGCCAAAACTGCTCTTCCAGCCGAGGCCCTGCGCTTCGATGTCGGCAGCCTCGGGGGCAGGTCCGACCAGCGCCGCATCGCCCGCACCGTGGCATTTTCCGAAGGTGTGGCCGCCGCAGGTGAGCGCTGCAGTCTCTTCGTCGTTCATTGCCATGCGCTCAAAGGTTTCCCGCACATCGCGGCCAGAACCCAGTGGGTCAGGATTGCCGCCCGGCCCTTCCGGGTTCACGTAAATCAGGCCCATCTGCACTGCCGCCAGGGGGTTTTCTAGATCTCGCTCGCCAGAGTAACGATCTTTGTCATCGAGCCACGTAGTCTCGGCACCCCAATAGACGTCCAGTTCCGGCGCCCAGATGTCCTCGCGCCCGCCGGCGAAGCCAAAGGTCTTGAAGCCCATCGATTCCAACGCGACGTTACCCGTGAGAACAATCAGGTCGGCCCAGGAAATTTTTTTGCCATACTTTTGCTTGATCGGCCAAAGCAGTCTGCGCGCCTTGTCGAGGTTGACGTTGTCCGGCCAGCTGTTGAGAGGGGCAAAACGCTGGTTACTGTGTCCCGCGCCGCCGCGGCCGTCACCTTTGCGGTAGGTGCCCGCGCTGTGCCACGCCATGCGAATGAAGAACGGGCCATAGTGACCGTAATCCGCCGGCCACCAGTCCTGCGAATCGGTCATCAGGGCTTCGAGATCCTTCTTCACTGCTGCGAGATCGAGCGTCTTGAATGCTTCGGCGTAGTTGAAATCCTCACCCATGGGGTTGGACTGGGGCGAATGCTGATGCAGGATGTCGAGCTTGAGCTGATTCGGCCACCAGTCGCGGTTAGCTGGACCGCTGCTGGTGGTTTGATGAAATGGGCATTGGCTTTCGGACATGTTTCTCTCCTGTTAAGAATTGGATGAACTACCGAACAGTTCCATTTAAGCCCGTGGGAGGTATGGTGGCTAATGAATAATTTAGAATATGTCGATTGATAAAATCGAACACACGGATATGACCCTGCAAGAACTCAAATATCTGGTGGCGCTGGCGGATCATGGCCACTTCGGGCGGGCAGCAGAATCGTGTTGCATCACCCAGTCTACGCTCTCCACCCAACTCAAGAAGCTCGAAGACTTCCTCGGTGTCACCCTGTTCGACCGCAGCCTCAAGCGTGTCACCCCCACGCCGATTGGCCGTGAAATCTTGCAAGCTGCCCGCAACATCGTCGAAGAATCCGAGCGCATCAAGGAACTGGCCAAACACGCGCAAGACCCGATGGATCGCACCTTGCGTCTTGGCATCATCCCCACGCTGGGGCCGTATTACCTGCCCCATGCCCTGATGCTGATGCATAAAAAACACTCGGGTTTGCGCCTGTTGCTGCGCGAGGAAATGACGCCGCAGATCCTGGCGCATCTGGCCGATGGCAAACTTGACGCAGCCTTGCTGGCACTGCCGGTAGAAGACGATAATCTACGCGTCGAACCCCTGTTTTATGAACCCTTCTTTGCCGCCTTGCCCGCCGGGCATGCGCTGGCCAAACAAGCTGTGCTGAAAGTGCCGGACATCATGGACGAGAAATTATTGCTGCTCGATGAAGGCCACTGCCTGCGCGACCAGGCACTCGATGTCTGCGGCACACACTCGAAAGGCCGCGAAGAAGTGCGCGCAACCAGCCTCGAAACCCTGCGCCAGATGGTCGGAATGGGGCTCGGGGTGACGCTATTGCCGGCGCTGTCGGTGGATGCGGGTCCGCGCGTCAGCAAAAAGTCAGTCGAGATACGCCCTTTCAAAAAACCCGTTCCGGGCCGTACCATTGGCCTGGTGTGGCGTAAGCGTGCGCCGTTTCCGGAAACTTTCGAGCGGTTTGCCGCGACGTTGAAAGCCAATTTGCCCAATGAAGTGGAGCCTGTCTGATGTCTGACCTGAATGATCCCCGCGTTTTTTTTGCAGCCGAACGTACCCTGATGGCGTGGAATCGCACTGCGCTGACATTGATGGCGTTTGGTTTCATGATCGAACGTTTTGGTTTGTTCCTGCACATGCTGCGGCAGGTGCACGGGCATGTGGGACGCGATATGTCGTTCTGGATCGGCATCGCTTTTATCGCGCTGGCACAATCCATGACCGCTTTCTCGATCGTGCAGTTCCGGCGCGTGCTGCGCACCTTGAAACCGATTGAAATTCCAGATCGCTACTGCACCTGGTTAGGCATTGCCATGAACATGTCGGTAGTGGGACTCGGCCTGGCTCTGCTGGTGTATCTGTTCACGGAATTGTAATCCCCGCAAAGCGTTCCACTTTCACGCCACTGCTATGCTTTTTACCTGTGCAATCACGGTCATGCCGGGCTGAAGATTTAGCGCTTGCGCCGATTTTCGGGTGATGCGTGCCAGCAGCGTCGTATCCTCCATAGCCAGTCGCACCAGCACCTGACCCGGCGCATCGTCGGCAAGCTCGACGATGCGGGCAGGCAGAAGATTCAGGATGCTGGTATTGCTCGGGGTGGAAAGGGCCAGACTGACATCGCGCGCGGCAACGCGCACGCGCAACAATGCGCCGGGCCCGGCATGCAGACCGGGCAGGCTGAGCGTGATGCTGCCGTGGGATACCTGGGTGAGATGAAACTCGGCATCGTGCGAGACCACGGTGGTGTCGATCACGGTGCTGGCGGTGTCGCGGTGCGCCAGCGGCAGGTCGAGCCGGGTGAGGCCTTCGACGAGTGGGCCTTGATAGGTGATTTTTCCGGCTTCGATCAGTAGCAGGGTGTCGGCCAGTCGCGCCACTTCGTCGAGCGCATGGCTGACGTAGATGATCGGCAGTTCGAGCTGACGGTGCAGACGTTCCAGATAGGGCAGGATGTCGGCGCGGCTGGCGGCGTCGAGTGCCGACAGCGGCTCGTCCATCAGCAGCA
>JAAFGW010000138.1 GCA_010365175.1 Sulfuriferula multivorans
GTCCCTGGGCGAATTGAAGCAGAGTTTTTTAAGCGCCTTGGCACATGTGCGCCCGAAGCGGTTGTTCGGGCGCTTCATTGACAGGCGATGGGTCAGGACTTAGCTGCCGCAACCGCCACAACAATCACCGCTCGTATGGACGGGGCGCGCTTCTTTAATCTGAACGCCAGCCTTGGCGAGCGCTGCCACCAGTTCCGCCCGGGTGGGTGTGTCGTCTTCGATGCGCGCGTGCAGGCTTGCAGGGGCATCGAAGAACGACACATCGCTTACACCGGATATTGCTTTCAGATGGGCACCCGCTTGTTCGGCCGCTTCTGCGCTGATGGGATTGGCAATATTAAGAATTTCGATTTTCATGCTTGCTCCTTTTGAATTAAGAAAAGTCAGATGTTCTCGGTCAGTTTTGCGTACAGGCTGGGCAGCATACGGGGCAGCATCGCTGCATCGTGCACCACCACATAGCCCGTCGCGCCGAACAGGTGCGGCAGGTAATCCCCGGCTTTCTCGTCGATGGTCACGCAGAAGGGTGTGAGTCCCAGGCGACGTGCTTCGAGGATTGCCATGCGGGTGTCTTCGATGCCGTAACGGCCTTCGTATTTGTCCAGGTCGTTCGGTTTGCCATCGGTCAGAATCAACAACAGGCGGCGCGCCGTGTTCCGCGTCGAAAGGATCGCCGTGGCATGGCGGATCGCTGCGCCCATGCGTGTGTAGAAGCCGGGTTTCAATGCGGCGAGGCGACCGCGAATCTGGTCGTCGTAACGCTCATCGAACCCCTTGAGCAGGTGAAAGCGCACGTTGTCGCGGCGCACCGATGAAAACCCGTACAACGCAAAACGGTCGCCGGTGGCTGCCAGTGCCTCGCCAAACAGCAGCAGGCTGTCGCGGATCACCTCGATCACACGCGCCGTATTGTTGACCCAGGCATCGGTCGAAAGCGACAGGTCGGCCAGCAGCAAGCAGGACAGATCGCGTTGTTGTTTGCGGTTGTCGATATACAGCCCCGGCTCGCTGGTGCGCACACCGTTCATTTTGTCGGTGGCAAAACGCACGCAGGCGTCGATGTCGAGATCGCTGCCGGCAGTCTGGGCGCGCAGGCGTGCAGGCTGGGTGGTGAGCGCCTGGAATTGCTGGCGCAGGCGCCTGGCCGGGGCACGCAGGGCCTGCGGCAGCGCGCATGGCACGGCATCGCGCGCGAGCATCATCTGCAGGCGGCAATGTGCGGGCTGTAGCACCTGTTTGCGGTAATGCCATTCCGGCAGCAGGATGCCGTCGGCCAGCAGCAGGTCGTCGTCGGCCTCGGCCGGCAGGTCGAGGTCGAAGCGCACCCGGCTGGCCGCTGTCTGGTCGTCGTCGGCGATGCTGAGAATGTCGAGATCGTTGGCGGCTTTCTCTGCGTGTTCGTTTTCATCTTCGTCCAGGGGCCGGTCGACCTTGATGAACTCGGCCCAGGAAAACAGACTTTCGGCGCGAAACAGCAGCATGAAAGGATTGGTCGCCTGCGGCATGTCGACCCGTTCCGCACGCCGCTTGCGGGCGTCGCGGGTGGCCGCCGATTGGGCGTTGAGCGGTGGAGGCGGCTTGTCGTTGGCGGGGCGCTGCTTGCCTGTGGCGACGGGCGGCTGCGGATGCAGCCATAAGGCTACGGGGGCGGGCGGGAGCTTGCCTGGCTCGAAGCATTCGACCGAGCCAGGGTCGGTCAGCGCCGCGCGAATTGCCATTTCGGCTGCGCGCTCCGTCCCGTTCAGCTTGGCCGGATCGGGGCGCAGTGCGAGTGCCGCTGCTACCAGGTTGCGATAACGCGTGACCAGGCCCGGCAACGCGTCCAGGGTTGTGCGCGTGGCCTGCTGGTTGCGCACGATCCAGGCGGCAGCCGGCGCAACGTCATGGGCGGCCAGTGCCAGCAGCCACAGGTACAGCTCGCGGTTTTGGGCGCGCTGCGGAAAAACGTCAATCGAGGTGGGCAGGTAGACTGAGCTTTCGTCGGTCCAGGCCAGTTCCTGCTTTTCGCCAATACCGGCCACGCGCTCCAGCCATTTGCGACGTGCTCCATGCGAAGTAGCCGTGCTGGTGCGCACCGTCAAACCAGCATCGCCACCCAATGCGCGAAAGAATATCGGCGCAATACGCTCGATTTCCTTGAGTTCGATGCGTGCATTTGGAAAGCCGCGATACGCGGTGCGCGTGATCAGCTTGTCCCACAGGTCGCCAACAAACTCTTCCATGCCTAGCGCTCCGCTTTTGCGGCGACGGGGATGATGTGTTCGGTTGGTGCAGCGCGTGCGGCTCGCACGTTGAACGCAGCTTCGGACTCGGCACGCAGATCGTGCACCCAGTTCAGCAGCGAGCCGTTCGGGTTGTTCTCCAGCGTATGGTCGCAGGCATCAACGCACTGGCCGCATTGCACGCAGGCGAACATCATGCGCTTGACGTTACGCGGATTCAGGCGCATCGGGCATACATGGTCGCAGGCCGAATAACAGCTTGAGCAATCCTTGGCGCGCTCGCGCTTGAAGCCCACCACCATGGCCTTGTTGTTGCCCATCCATGCCAGGCTCTGGAACAGGCCGACGGCGCAGGCGTAGCGGCAAAACAAGTGGCGCGCGAACATGAATTCGACGAAGAAAGCGAGGCTGCCCGCGCTCAGGAAAACCGTCTGGTTACGCGTCAGCGTGCCGTGCCAGAGGTTGCCGTAGATTTCGGCGGGCGGCAGCAGATAGGTCAGCAACACTACGGCCCATAGCACTGCACAGGCAATGACCAGCGGCATCACGGCGAACCACCAGATTGCATCGTGAGGGGTTTCACTGCCATCGGGGTTGCGTGTCGGCATCGGCTTCTTGTCCCACAGGCTTTGCTTGCCGATGGCGCGCCGTAGCGTCTGGTTGATGGTCTCGACAATCGAGAAATGCGGGCAGAGCCAGCCACAATACAGACGGCCCCATTTCCAGCTCACGTAGATCAGGCCACCGCCGACCGCCAGCAACGGCAGAAAGCCGCGCAGTAAGAGGTTCAGTGCAGCCTGCGCGGCCGACGCGCTTCCGGCAACGAAATCGTCGAGCCCGAGCGTCCAGTCGAAACCAAACAGGATGAGGTGCTTGAGATTGAGGTCGAGCCGAAAGATGTCGAAGACCGGTGCGAATATGAACAGCAGGAAAAACCCTGCCTGGGTCAGCTGGCGCCAGCGTTGCACGGGCAGCCCGAGCCAGCCGCGTGGTTTGCGCGCGATGCTTGCACGGATTGCGGCCGCAGCCTGGGTGCCTACCACTTGCGGCTCCCAATCAGGGGGTAGACAAAGGTCTGGCTGGCGATTGCACGGGACAGGCCGAGCACGCCCAGCAGGACCAGCGTCGCATGGCCGCACAGGACATAGAGCACCAGCACTGTCCAGGTCGCGGGTTGATCAAGATCGCCCATCAACGCAATGAGGGCCGGCACGATAGTCAGCAAAAGGCCGCCTTTAATCGCCGCGCTCACCGTCTGGCGTAGATGGCAGCGGGTGAGCGAGTTGGTGCTGGCACGCTGCTGATAGGCGAGCCATAGCAGGACCAGGAACGCCACACCGGGCGCAATCAGCAAGTTGAGCAGATAAAGTGCTTCGGCTTGCACGGCATGGGTACGTTGTTCGGGAAGAGGGTTCATCGCGCTATTAATTGCTTAATGACCGAAGCTTGCCTTGACCACTTCCAGCAGGGCTTGCGCGGTGTCCGCGTCGTCGGTGAGCGGTTCCACCAGCGCCGCCTCGCAGGCGACCACGGGATCGCAGCCGGCGCTGATGAGACTGGCTGCATAGACCAGCAGGCGCGTTGAAGCGGCTTCTTCCAGGTCGTGATCCTTGAGCTGGCGGAAGTGGCCGGCCAGCGTGACCAGTCGCGTTGCCAGCAGGGGGTCGATGCCGGTTTCGGCAATGACAATCTTTTCTTCCAGTGCGGCCGGCGGAAAGCCGAAATTGATCGCAATAAAGCGCTGACGCGTGGACGGCTTCAGGCTTTTCAGCAGGTTCTGGTAGCCAGGGTTGTAGGACACCACCAGCATGAATTCATCCGGCGCATGCAATTCCTCGCCGGTGCGTTCGATCGGCAGGATGCGCCGGTCGTCCGTCAGGGGGTGCAGCACGACCGTGGTGTCCTTGCGCGCTTCCACCACTTCATCGAGGTAGCAGATGCCGCCCTGGCGTACCGCGCGCGTGAGCGGACCATCCGACCAGACGGTCTGGCCGTCGCCAATCAGATGGCGGCCGACCAGGTCGGCTGCAGTCAGGTCGTCGTGGCACGATACCGTGATCAGCGGGCGTGTCAGGCATGCCGCCATATGCCCGACGAAACGTGTCTTGCCGCAACCGGTCGGGCCCTTGATCAAGAGTGGCAGACGGTTGCGAAAAGCATATTCAAATAGAACACACTCATTGCCGACGGGTTGATAGTAGGGAACGTTCAGGGCAGACGACAGGCCAAGGGTAGTCAGGTCGTTCATGGCGTTTCTCCGGTTAATGCTACGCGTGTTGAAAGGCGAAGGCGATCAGGCCCAGTACCAGCAGCAGCCAACCCAGGACGATCCAGCGCCAGGGACCGCTCACGCCTTGCAGCGCCATGAATCGGTCGATTACGATGCGGCCCTTGATCAAGGTCGCCAGCAGCACCAGTATCAGGGCGGTGCTGCTAGAGACGCCGGCTTTTGCCAGTCCAACGGTCAAGGCGGTTAGTGTGAGGAGGGCCAGCCACTGGAAGGTTGCTGCTGTCATGGCGTCAATTCAGTATATAAATCAGGGGAAACAGCACAATCCACACCAGATCGACCATGTGCCAGTAGGCTGCACCGGTTTCAACACCCGAGTAAGCGCCCGCGTGATAGCCGCCGCGCCATGCCTTGAGCGCAACCGCGCCAAGAATGACCATGCCGAGTATGACGTGCATGAAATGGAAGAAGCCGAGGCCCAGGTAAAACATGAAAAATGTGTTGGTCGACATGTTGATGCCGGCCTCAAACTTGGCACTGAATTCAATCAGCTTCAACACCAGAAATGCACCACCGCATGCCATGGCCGCGATCAGCCAGTGCGCGCAGGCGCGGGCGTGGTTATGCCGGATTTGATCGACGGCACGGACCACGAAATAGCTGCCAGTGATCAGCAGGACGGTATTGATGGCGCCGCTGAGCCGGTCCAGCTCCAGTTGCGACGCATTGAATAATTCGACATTGTGGGTACGCGCAAATGCGTACGCCAGAAAAAAAACGCCGAATACCAGCAATTCGGCGAGGATGAAAAACCACATGGCGAGATCGCCTGGTAGGTCGTGGCGATCGCCATGCGGTGCCGAGGCAGATAGCGAGACGTTCAAGGCGGCCTCCATGTCTGCCCGGCGAACCGGGCAGAAGGTCGGGCTTAGCTCGCGGTTGCGGGCTTGCCCTTGATGAAAAAGCTGGCGATATACAACAGAAGGCCAACCAGGAAGAATACGCCGGCGATTTCGCGCATCCAGTAGAACATCGCAACCTGATCCTGCGCAGCCATGAACGACATGGGCTCATCGGCGATGCGCTGCAACCAGATCTGCAGGATACCGGCGGCCGTCAGGAACAGCGTGATGAATACCATCGAGACGGTCATGAGCCAGAACGACCACATCTCGACCACTTGTGCGAGCGGGCTGTTGGCTTCACGCCCGCGCATCAAGGGCATGGTGTAGCTGATCATGGTGATCACCACCATCACATATGCGCCATAAAACGCCATATGACCGTGGGCTGCCGTGATCTGGGTGCCGTGGGTGTAAAAGTTCACCGGAGCCAGGGTGTGCAGGAAGCCCCACACGCCGGCGCCCAGGAAAGCCATCACACCAGTGCCGAGCGCCCACAGGACGGCCGCCTTGTTCGGGTGCTCACGTTTCCGCCGGTTGACCATGTTGAACGCGAACACCGTCATCATGAAGAAGGGAATCGGTTCCAGTGCGGAGAACACGCTCCCCCACCATTGCCAGTATTCCGGTGCGCCGATCCAGTAGTAGTGGTGGCCGGTGCCGATAAGGCCGGTGATCAGGGCCATCGCAATGATCACGTACAACCATTTCTCGATCACTTCGCGGTCCACGCCGGTCACTTTGATCAGCACGAAAGCCAGCATCGCACCCATGATCAGTTCCCATACGCCTTCGACCCAAAGGTGCACGACCCACCACCAGTAGTACTTGTCCTTGACCAGGTTACCGGGGTTGTAGAACGAGAACAGGAAGAAGATGGCGAGGCCCCAGAGACCGACCAGCATGACCAAATTGATCGCTGTCTTGCGGCCGCTCAATACGGTCATTGACAGGTTGAAGAGCATCGCAAGTGCCACGATCACGATGCCGACCTTGGTTGGCAGAGGTTGTTCGAGGAACTCGCGTCCCATCGTGGCCAACAGATTGTTGCCGGTCATTTCGGCCAGCGTTGCATAGGGCACGAGGAGATAACCGAGGATGGTTGCCACGCCCGCGGCAAGAAATATCCAGAACATCACCATCGCCAGCTTGGGGCTATACAGCTCACGTTCCGATTCTTCTGGAATAAGATAGTAGGCGGCACCCATAAAGCCAAACAGCAGCCACACGATCAGCAGGTTGGTATGCACCATGCGCGCCACGTTGAATGGGATTTCGGGGAACAGAAAATCACCGACCACGTATTGCAAGCCCATAATCAGACCGAACAGGATCTGACCGAGAAAGAGGCCGATCGCCGCGATGAAGTAGGGCTTCGCGACCGCCTGAGATTTATATTTCATTAGATTCTCCACTGATTGCATTTATCCGGGGACAGGCTCAGCCTTCGATGTTCGGTGGCCAATTGGACGTATTAATCTCGGAAGCGTATTTGAGGAATGCCACAATATCGTCAAGCTGCTGTTCGTCCAGGTGGAAGTTGGGCATCTGACGCCGTCCAGGTGCACCGGTCGGCTGGCCCTGCATCCAGACTTTGATGAAGGCCGGCCCACGTCGTTTATACACATTGCCGAGTTCCGGCGCGAAATACGCACCCTCGCCCATTAACGTGTGGCAGCCGATGCAATTGCGCGTTTCCCAAATATGTTTGCCACGAAGAACTGATTCAGTCAGGTTCTCTCGGTTATCACGCTTGGGGAGTTCGCGCATGGTGTCGAACGTCAGTCCGATCAGCATCAGGAAGAAGAACACAGCACCGCCATAGAAGATGTTGCGGGCGGCTGATTTTGTAAATGCCGAGCTCATTTGGTTGGGTCCCTTTCTTTAACTTGGGTTGGGCACGAATCACATGCTTCGGTGCATTCTCCCCCTGATACACACAAATATCAGTTATCGAGGTCCGAATATACATTTAAAATGCATGTTTGGTAAAGGGGAAAATTCAGCTGTTGTGTTTACGCGGTGGCTCAATGGAGAGGGTGTCGATTGGCCGAGTGCCGATTTTTTGTTGGCTGGATTGACCCA
>JAAFGW010000139.1 GCA_010365175.1 Sulfuriferula multivorans
TATACCCAACTGGTCGGACACGCCAGCGGCGGATAATTTCGCGCTTTTGTATTGGGTGGGTTTTCGGTAGGCTTCGCGCTAATCCTACCGAAAACGAGCTCATGCACTTTACCCCTGAATCCTTCCGCGCCTGGCCAACCAAGCGCATTACCCTGCTTGGCATGTCAGGCGTCGGTAAGACGCATATCTCTACCAAACTGCGCGGTCACGACTGGTTCCACTTTTCCGGCGACTACCGGATTGGCACGCGTTATCTTGACGAACCGATTCTTGACCTGATCAAGCAGCAGGCGATGAGCGTACCGTTTTTGCGTGATCTGCTGCGCAACGACTGGATCGATATCAAGAATAATATCAAGATTCACGATCTTGGACCGGTGCTAACTTTTGTTGGAAAGCTTGGTGGGCCGGAGTGGGGTGGGCTCCCGCTGGATGAATTTGCGCGTCGCCAGGCGGCGTATCGTGAGGGTGAAATCGCGGCTATGCGCGATGTGCCGGAGTTCATCCGCAAGGGCCAGGAAATTTATGGGTATCCCCACTTTGTGAACGACGTCGGCGGCAGCCTGTGCGAGCTGGATGAACCCGGCGTGGTCGAGCTGCTGGCCGAGCACACGCTGATCCTGTATATCCAGACCACCACGCGTGACGAAGAGGATACGCTGATCAAGCGCGCCCAATCCGACCCCAAGCCGTTGTATCTGCGCCCGGCCTTTCTCGTTGAGCAGCTGCCGGTATATCTCAAGGAAAAGGGTATCGAATATGTCGCCCAGATCGAGCCCAACGATTTTGCGCGCTGGGTATTCCCGCGGCTGTTTCATTCGCGACTTCCCCGCTACGAGGCGATTGCCAAACCGCATGGTTATACCGTGACTTCGCAGGAAGTCGCGCAGGTGCGCGACGAACACGACTTTCTGGCACTGCTGGAAGTCGCCATTGCACGGAAGGGACAAGGCTAACCATGCCGCTGGTCGCGCATAACGCGCTCCCTACCTTTGATCGTTTGCGTCAAGGCGGTTTGGTTGTGCACTCGCCCGAGCGTGCGGCCCGGCAGGAGATCCGCGAGTTGCACGTGGGCCTGTTGAACATGATGCCAGACGCCGCGCTGGAAGCGACTGAGCGCCAGTTTTATCGCTTGGTGGGCACATCCAATCCGATTGCGCAGTTCTACATGCACCCCTTTACCTTGCCGACATTGCCGCGCGGCGAGGTGGCACAGGCGCACATTGCACAATATTACGAAAGCTTCGATGCCATTCGCGAAGCAGGTCTGGATGCGCTCATCATCACCGGCGCCAATGTCAGTCATGCCAATCTCGCCGATGAGCCGTTCTGGGATCCGCTGATCGAGGTGATCGACTGGGCGTGGGACAATGTCACATCCACCCTATGCTCATGCTTGGCCACCCATGCCGTGATGCAGTTTCGCCATGGGCAGACGCGGGTGAAACACCCGCGCAAGATATGGGGTGTGTATGAGCATCGCGTAGCCGATAAGCGCCATCCCCTGGTCACCGATGTCAACACGCGTTTTGATGTACCGCATTCGCGCTGGAACGACGTTTCGCCTGCACAATTCAAGGCAGCTGACGTCAAAGTTCTGGTTGAAAGTGCGGAGGCGGGCGTGCATCTGGCGGTGAGTCCGGATGGCCTGCGGACGGTGTTCTTTCAGGGTCATCCTGAATACGACACCATTTCACTTTTGAAAGAATACAAACGCGATTTACAGATGGTGGCGCATGAGCCGAAGCGGGTGTTTCAACCTTATCCCGCGCGTTATTTCAACCTGAAGGCACAAGCGTTTCTGGCTGAATTCAACAGTCGGGCCATTGCAGGAGAAAACCTCGACTTCCCTGAATCACTCGTGCTGCCCCTGATCGACAATACCTGGCACGATTCTGCCGAAGCGGTAGTCGGCAACTGGATCGGGTGTGTCTATCAGGTGACGCATCGCGAACGCGGATTGCCCTTCATGCCGGGGATCGACCCTGACAATCCCTTGGGGTGGGTGTGACAGAAGCACGCGCTTACTATGATGAGGCGCAGGGCGCGCTGATAGTCAGCGGTGACTGGCATGCCGAGACTTTAGTGGAATTGCCTGTTTTGCCGGTCAGCCCGGTTCACATCATCGACGGTGCAGGCGTCACTCAGCTCGACACCAATGGCGCGTGGATGCTGCTTGCCGCTGCCGGCCGGGAAGTCAGCGACCCGTTGCCCGAACTGCGCGCCTTCCAGCCACAGCATCAAGCGATACTGGAACTGGTGGCACGGCACAGCGCAACCACTGCGATGGAACCCGGGCCATCGCATGAAGGAGTGTTGGCGCTTGCCGGACGTGGCTCGCTTGCCATGGGGAAGCATGGCCTCGGCCTGATGAATTTTATTGGACACCTGTCCGTTGAACTGATCTACCTTGTCAGCCGCCCGAGTCAATGGCGCTGGCGTGAATTTGGCGCACAGTTGAGCGCGGTTTTTGTCGGCGCGATTCCCATCGTGGTTGGCATGCTTTTTCTACTCGGTGTGGTGTTTGCCTATCTGTTGGGATCCCAGGCGCAACAATACGGGGCCAACATTTTTGTTGTGGATGGGTTGCTGCTGGCAATCCTGCGTGAAATTTCTCCGGTCATTGTGGCCGTGCTGGTAGCAGGCCGCACGGGGGCAGCCATCACCGCGCAGATTGGAACCATGAAAGTCACGGAAGAAATCGACGCAATGACTACACTCGGCTTGTCTCCAATAGCCGTACTAGTGATTCCCCGCGTGCTTGCCTTATTGCTCACATTGCCCCTACTGGTTTTTATCGGCGACATCGCTGGAATAGTGGGCGGCATGCTGGTTACGCACGAACAACTGGATATTTCTTATTACGTGTTCGTGGACCGGATGGCCGACGTACTGCGCTTGAAAACCTTGCTGGTCGGGCTGTTCAAGGCTCCGATATTCGCGGTTTTTATTGCACTCATCGCCTGCCGCATGGGGTTGTCCGTTGCGCGGGACGCGCGTAGCGTGGGCGAACATACAACCTCAACCGTTGTTCAGTGCCTGGTTGCCATCATCATCCTCAACGCGATTTTTACCGTGATGTTCGTAAAGTTGGAAATTTGATGGCTGAAATCGTGATTGATGTTCGTGACGTATCGATCAGTCTAGGCGGACATAGCGTTCATCAGGACTTGAATTTGTCCGTTACACGCGGTGAAGTGATCGCATTGATCGGTGGTAGCGGCACGGGAAAATCAGTGCTGTTACGTGAAATCATCGGACTGTTGAAACCGGACGCAGGCCACATCGACCTTTTTGGACAGTCCGTTCTGGACAGTACACCTGAGCAGATGAATGCATTGCGCCGGCGTTTTGGCGTACTGTTTCAGGATGGCGCTTTGTTTTCCTCACTGAATGTTGAGGATAACGTAGCCACTCCGTTGTTTGAACATACCCGGCTTGCACATGGCACCTGCCGTCAGCTGGCGCGATTGAAGCTCGATATGGCGGGACTGCTGCCAGACGATGCCAAAAAACGCCCGAGCGAACTGTCGGGTGGAATGCGTAAACGCGTTGCACTCGCACGTGCGCTGGCACTCGATCCTGAGCTGTTGTTTCTTGATGAGCCAACCTCCGGACTCGACCCGATATCAGCGCGTGCTTTCGATACGTTGATCAGATTGTTGGCCGATAGCCTGGGGTTGACGGTATTCCTCGTTACCCATGACTTGGATACACTGTTTTCAATTATCGACCGCGTGATCGTGCTGTCGGAAGGTCGCGTGCTCGGAAGCGGAACCGTGGCTGAGCTGAAAAATATAGACGACCCGTGGCTACGCGATTACTTCGCGGCGCGGGCGCCAGAGAGAGAGAATGCGCATGGAAACTGAAGGTCGTTATACCGTGGTTGGCGCACTCGTGCTGGTCGTGGTCATGTTGCTGACCCTGGCAATTGTGTGGCTGACGGGGGCAGCAGACCGGATCGCGTATCAGACCTATACGATTTATTTCAAACAGCAATCACTGGATGGTCTGGCGGTGGGAAGTCCAGTGAAAATGCGAGGAATCAAAGTGGGTTCAGTCGCGGGCTATCGCTTTGCGATGGGGGGGGACGAAGCCGTCAGCGTGACCGCGCGCATCGACGAAGGTGTGCCCATCCACCAGGGGGCAGCAGCCTTCATCAAGCGCAATCTGGTCACAGGCATTGCCACCATCGAAATCAATAACGGATCGAGTAGCAGTCCGTTGCTGCTCAAAATCACGTCGGGTGAAAGATATCCCGTCATTGCCGAAGGCAGCTCGGATCTCGACAAGGTCACAACGGCCGTCTCGCAGTTGGCGGTCGATGGGGCACAAGTGCTTGAGAGAATGAACGCATTAATTTCGCCAGAAAACCAGCATGCGATTACCCAGACGATAGCCAATTTAAACGAACTGTCCGGTCATCTTGCGGCAAACAAGAACAGCCTGATTGAAGCTGCCAACGGGATTCGTGACGCTTCAGCTGATACACGCCTTGCCGCTGCCAATGTGAGCCAGGCAGCCTCGCGTATCGAAAGAAGCGTTGTCGGCGTCAGCACAAATGCCGACGCTACGCTCAAGCAAGCGACTGCTACCCTGGGTCAGGTGCAGCAAGATGCCAGTTTGATTTCCGATCGCTTACAGCGCTTGGCTGAGACTGGAACCCTGGAAATTACCAATGTCAGTCGCGATGTACGTACCAGCACCGATGTTCTCACCACGGTTGGCCAGCGATTATCTAATCCACGGAGCATCCTGTTTGGGCCCAGCAAGCATCAGCTCGGCCCCGGAGAAAAACTGCCATGACCAAAAATCTCGTATTGCTGGTATGTGCAGTTGCCCTCACGGGTTGTATCAATCTGAGTGAGCAAGGCGATAAAGTTGCCGGTGTTAATTACGTGTTGACCGATACGGTACCCGGGGTCAAGCCTGCTGTCGTACGCCCAGACGCGCCAACCTTGCTGGTTCTTGATACCACCACGTCGCGCTATTACGACACCGATCAACTCATTTTCAGTCGCGCCCCCGGGACCCGTGGCCAATACCAGTTTGCCCGTTGGACTGAGCGCCCCGGTAAGCGGTTTGCCAATCTGATGCGTACCCGCCTCGATCAGCAAAACGCGTGGCGGGTCAGCACTGCAGGCGGATATGTTCACGGCGATGTACTTCTGGATACTGAGCTGGTCGAGTTCTATCACGATGCCACGAGCAATCCGGGCTTTTTGCGATTGGAGTTGCGCGCTGAACTGGTTGACCTGAAAACACATTCGTTGATGGGACGGCGCATTTTCGAGCATAACGTGCCGTTGCTGTCCTACGATGCGGCAAGTGCTGCGTCCGCATCCAACCAGGCCGTCAGTCGCGCGCTGGATGACTTGGGCACCTGGCTCGCTACATTTCGATAAACCCTTACAATAAAAGTTAGCAATGCCCACAACAAGAGGAGAGAGACTATGAAACGACTACTTGCCACCCTGTGTTTGAGCTCGATTGCTGTCGTATCCCATGCCGAAATTTCGCAGGAGTTCGGGGCGATCAAAATTCACTACAACGCATTGACTACGGATCAATTGCTTCCGGAAGTTGCACGTGCCTACAAAATCGAGCGCAGTAAAACACGTGGCATGGTGACCATGTCGGTGCTGAAGAAAAACAGTGTCGGGGTGCCGACCCCGGTCCCGGCCAAGCTCACCGTCTATGCCACCAATCTCAATCAGCAATTGGCCAATATCGAGATGCGTGAGATCAAGGAAGGCACCGCCATCTATTATTTGGGGGAGTTCCGGGTCAGTGCACCTGATACGCTGAAGTTCACCACCACGATTGAAGTGGCAGGTGAACCTCCCCGCGAGATGGTTTTCAAGCAGAAGTTTTACAAATAAGAAAATGCAAAAAGCGCCCCGGTCCGGGGCGCTTTTTTGATATGCGCTTGGACCGAATTCAGGCGTGTGTAAATGTCGAATAAACCAGCATCATCAGCCCCCATGCGCCAAAGCCCGCCACCGTCAGGCCCGCCCCACGACGCACCCACAGCTGCTGCATGAAGGGTTGTATCTGCCGGGCGAACAGTCCCATCCCGAGCAGATTCGGCAGCGTGCCGAGACCAAAGGCAAGCATCAGTGCCGCACCCGAGGTGGCGCTGCCCGCCGCCAGTGCGGATACCAGTATTGAGTACACCAGCCCGCACGGCAGCCAGCCCCAGGCCATGCCTGCCAGCACGGCCTGCGGCATGGACTTTACTGGCAACATTTTCTGGAACAAGGGTTTGACCCGCTTCCATAGTGCGCCGCCCGCGCGCTCGAAAATCAGCACCCATTGCGACCAGCCGGCAAGATACAAACCGAGCAGAATCATCACCGCCTGCGCCAGGATGTAAAGCAGGGTCTGTACCGGCAAAAAGTCGGCGAGTTTGAGCGAGGCGCCTAGCGTGCCCGCCAGCGCACCAAAGATCGCATACGAAAACACACGTCCCAGGTTGTAGGCCAGGTGCAGGCGGAACGGCGGTGCGCTGCCGTCGGCGCGAAACGAAAATGCCGCGACGATGCCCCCGCACATGCCGACGCAGTGCACGCCGCCCAGAAGCCCGGCGAGCAGGGCTGCCAGCAAGGAAAACTCGATCATGGTTGTTTGGCGTTTCGGGACACCAGCCAGACCAGCAGCAGTACCGGTACCCCGATCAGCGCAGTGCCGGTGAAGAAGTTCGCCCAGCCATAGGCATCGACAAACTCGCCGGAAAAGCCCGCGATGAACTTGGGTAGCAACAGCATCACTGACGTAAATAACGCGTACTGCGTGGCTGAATACGCCTGGTTCACCAGACTGGAGAGGTAGGCGACGAAGGCTGATGAAGCGATGCCAGCTGACAGATTGTCCGCCGAAATAGTGAACACCAGCGCACCCACATCGTGCCCGCGCCCGGCCAGCCACACGAACAGCAGATTGGTCGCGGCCGACAGCACCGCACCGAGAAACAGGGTGCGCATCACACCCATGCGCATGGTCAGCAGGCCGCCGAGCGCTGCGCCGATAATGGTCATGATCACACCATAGACCTTGGATACGGTGGCGACCTCGTCCTTGGTGAAGCCCATTTCCTGATAGAAAGGATTGCTCATCACGCCCATCACCACGTCAGAAATGCGATACAGGGCAATCAGCGCCAGCATCAGCAAGGCTTGCCATTTATACCGCTGGATAAAATCGATGAAAGGCGCCAGAACCCCGCTGTAAAACCATGCCGATGCAGTCAGCAGCCAGCCGGACAGCCCCGCTGCGGCAAAGCGTTCGCGTGTGTGGGCTTCGCGCTCGGTGGTGACGGTAGAGATTTTCTTCTCGGGTTCGCGAATGATCAGTGTGGTGAGCATGCCGACAACCATCAGCGCCGCCATCACCGTGTAGGCCACCTGCCATGGGCGGAAATCG